>JAAYTW010000398.1 GCA_012517955.1 Candidatus Zixiibacteriota bacterium
ATGGAAGAGTTTAAGAAACGATACGCGGAATAGAAAATAGGCAACGATTAAAAGGCCGGTAATCGAAAGATTGCCGGCTTTTTCACTCCACATACCCCCCGGCGCGGCAGATACTATTTTCGCCGAACTTGTCGCGAATTTTATCCAGCACCTTTTCCACCGATTTGGCCTTTTTCACCGGCTGGTCGAATATCGACATCTGATTGGTCTCCTGTTTCTTTTCCAGATTCGATACCGACACCCCAATCAACCGGATAGGCTGCCTATGAAAGCCGTGCTTTTCCAACAACCCTCGGGCGATTTCGTATATCGCCATGGTCGAATCGGTCGGTTCGGGCAAACTGCAAGAACGAGTCAGCCTTTGAAAATTCGGCAGGCGGATTTTCAATGTGATGGTGTATCCTTTATATTCGGACAGCCGTAACCGACGCGCCACTTTCTCACATAAATGCAGAAGCGTCCCCTCTAAACGCAACTTATTGGTCTCGTCGATATCGAACGTGTGTTCATGCCCCATCGACTTTTCGGTAGATTCTTCGTATCCGGGATGAATCCCCGTTTCGCCTTCGCCGTTGGCCAAATCTATCAAGCCGGGCGCGGCGATACCGAAATGTTTTTTCAGGCGGGCTTTCGGAAATTTCGCCAGGTCGCCGATTGTCATTATCCCCAATTTCTGGAACGTGATTTCCGATTTCGGCCCTATCCCCCACATGTTGCGAATTGGTTGCGGCCAGAGAAATTCTTTCTCCTTTCCCGGCGGGACAATCGTCAGGCCGTTCGGTTTGTTTGTCCCCGATGCCATCTTGGCAATCAATCTCACCGGCGCAATTCCAATCGATGCTGTCAACTTATGAGCGTCCCAGATTTTCCCCTTTATTTGATTCGCCAAATCCTCGAAACTGTCGTAGCGTTCAGCGATACCGCTGATATCCACGAACGCCTCATCGATAGACACCGGCTCCACCTGCGGCGTGAATTCGCTCAAGATGCGCAGGATATCCATCGACACGTACGAATACTTGTGCGCCGATATCCCGACAAAGACGCCATCCGGGCACTGCTTGACAGCCCTGGCCGCCGACATCGCCGAATGGATGCCGTACACTCGCGCCTCGTACGAACAGGTGGTGACCACGCCGCGCCCCTGCGGTGTGCCGCCTACAATCACCGGTTTCCCTTTTAAGGCCGGCAAGTGCGCCTGTTCAATAGCCGCGAAAAAGGCGTCCATGTCGATATGCATAATTATCTTTTTCCAGCCCGAAATATCCATGCGTCATTCCACCCAGATTTTGTTGAGTATCCAGACCGTGTTGCGCTCATCGTAAGCCAGCTGGAAAAAATTCGAGGCGTTATCGAGCACCGCGAAATAGCGGATTTTACTCTGGCCGACATCGGCTTTCCAGGTGCCGGTAACGCGATTGACTTTGATAGCCCTCCCATTCCAGCGGAACCGCAAAGGTTTCATGGCGCCGTTTTCGAAAACGACTATCACATCGATTGGCTCATCAATATCCTGGTACATATTCACCCCCAATTATCATGCGATTGTGGTTGGCGGACGTCCTCGTCCGCCAACAAATGCGTGGCGCACGGGGACGTACGCCACGCACGCGAATGACTATCACATCGATTGGCTCATCAATATCCTGGTACATATCTTTCCGCCCGTAGGGGCAAGGCATGCCTTGCCCACGCTTGGCATTTCGTTCAGATAATATTCATCCTCATTCCATTTGGCTGGATTGTGGTTGGCGGACGTCCTCGTCCGCCAACAAACACGTGGCGCACGGGGATGTACGCCACGCACTCGAAACAGTGTTCGACAAGTTTCCCTTGTTCACTCAACACCACCTTTTCGCCAACGATCTCACCGAATAAATATTGTCGTCCGCAGGTAAATACCGTCACGAAATATGCTCCCGCCCGCGCATAATCGTAGCCCCGCATCCGAAGCGTGCGCCGGTTACGTAGTCGGGAATCCCCCGGCTGTTTATCATCTGACATTTTCATGGCGTTTCCCGCAAATCCCCCGCGTAGGGCCAAATTGCATTCGCCCGTATTGTATCCGTGTACGTCAGGCCGCCTGCGGCCTGACAATTAACATTATTCGCTTTCTGTAATATTATTTTTATCAGGAAGAGAATATCTCAAGACACCAAATCTTAATAAAATCAATAAAAGCAGTAAGTTGACAACTTTATTAAATTCATTTTCGCGCGCAAGGGCGTGGCCAACACGATTCCTCAAATTTACCCCCAATGGATCAGATAATATAATCTGTAAAAAGTAGCAAAAATCATCGCCCAAGCAATGTTTTAATATTTCATCTCTTAAAATATCATCTAAAAGTCGTTCCTGCGTTACATCGCGTGCTATTTTCGTTGTTGGTCTTCCCAAGTGTCCAAGAACATCTCGAAGTATACCCTCTATTTGGAATACTAAAATGTGCATTGAACTGATATAATCTTCTGCCCAATATCGCTCTATCCCCACTTTAATTAAAGATAATCTATCCTTTTCAATCAGGTTCGAGTCAGAGATAAATTCGATATATTTATCGCAAGATAACCCTTTATCTTTAATCAATAATTGCAATACTGGATTAATGAATATTTGTATTGTAGAATAGCAATGATGGATAATTATATCCTTAGCAAATTTCTCAAGTTTTTCATTGCCAGGTTTTACTTCCGCAATAATATTATCATCTGACAATACTGTTTCGGTTACTAAAGCAAGTAGTGGAGTGTCAGCAAGAGAAGATTTAGCCTTTTCTACAGCTATATCATGTGGTATCATTACATGAAATTCGCTGCCAATTACTCCCAAGCTATCAGTTAAAGTCAATTCCTTAAATCTATTAACATATTCATTTATCGCTTCTACGGGAATTTTGGTTTCCCCAGATACTGATTGCATCTGTGATTTCGAATCCTTGTTTACTTGTTTGATCCTTATCTTGAGTCTATCAATAAGCTCTGTATAATCTCTCCCATACTGCTTATTAATTTTCGTAAAATACTTGGCGGCGTCATTCAAATAACCTGCTGCTACCAAAGGATCATTTTTTTTAACATCAGCAAGCTCTATATACGCCAATCCAATTTTCTCTTGTGCCTCAGGTATTAAGTCATTTCTACCAAATATTTTGTACAACTCAATCCGCGTTTCAATCCAGTACCTTTTATTAATTACATCATATTGAAAATGTTCTACAACCAATTGAAAATATGGATCAATCTTTTCTAAATTGAAATATTCCTTGCATCGCTTTACTTTTACTAATGACTCAAGTATTTCGCAAAGCCAACGGTGATTTCCAGCCTTTGTATATTTATCTAAATACTCAAAATGAATTTCAACACATTGCTTAATCAGCTTAGCATCATTTAACTGAGCAGCA
>JAAYTW010000399.1 GCA_012517955.1 Candidatus Zixiibacteriota bacterium
CGATACATTCCTTAGTCATTCCCAGAATCGACAATTCTTCCACAAGTTTAATTTTGCGGGCGCTTAATTCATCCCGGCGTTCGATATAGCTGGCAAGGAGTTCAGCGCCGCCTTCGGCCGTTTCCAGCTGGCGGCTGAAGACGGTGATTTCGCCGGCCAGAGTATTCCGCTGTTCTTCAAGTTGGGCGACCACCTGTCTTAATCGTTCCAGTTCCGCCGGGTCTCTTTTTTCATTTTTTGAAACTTGAATCAACTCTTTCAATTCAGCTTCTTTGACTCTCAAATCGCGGCATTGTTGTTCGAGTTCGGTTTCGGATACGCCGCCCAAATAGCTTTCGAAATGGTCTCTTTCCATCTTCAGTTGATTAAGCATCTCATCGCGTTTCCAAGCTATCTGGCGGATCTGGTCGGCGGATGATATCCGATATTTTATCAGCAGGCTTTTCAGCAGCTGCGATTGCTCTTCAATTTCTTTTTTGGCTTCGGCCAATTTTTGCGATTTGGCGGCCAGTTGTTCTTTAAGGAACGATCTTTTCTGAATCGTCCGGGATAATGTAAGCGCCGAAATCATGAACAAAGCCATTCCGGCTCCGCCGATATGGAAATAGAAGGCGGTCAATTTCACGACGAAATCGATTATCGAGAAGATGAACATGGCCAGCGATATGGCGGTTGCCCCTACCAGAACAGGACTGATAGAATATGAATCATATTCTACGGAGGCGTTTTCAACGTCCTTTTCCAGTTCGCGTTGTTTCGGGCGGAGATATTTTAAGGTGGATTCAAGTTCTTCGACCTGTTCGCGGTCGTGAGCGCTGATATCGACAGTTTGGTCAAGCAGCGATTGTAATTCAGAAATCTTTTTGGCGGCGGTTCTAGCTTTATCGAGATTTGAGACGCACTCATCCAGTTTTTTACCGACATCCGCCAATTCCAACAGGGCGTTTTCTTGTTTCTCGAGCCGTTCCAAGGCATCTTTTTTCGACAGGTAATCATCTGTCGTATTGGCATAAGCCGTTTCGACCTGCGCCAGCGAATTTCGGAAATTTTTCAGACCGGCTATCGATCTTTTCAACTTATCTATGTTATAATCGATTTCGGCCTGTGATTTTTCGATACGTTGCAACAGGCCGGGGTTCTGCGCATCTCTTGAGGTAATCGCCGAGATTCTCTTATCGATTCGGCTGACAATATCGGAGGCCGCCAGGTCTTGAAGTCCGCCAGTCACCAGCGATTCGAGCTTGTTTTTTATGACCTCGATAGAATCGCCGATATGAGTGATTTCCCCCTGCCGGACACATGCCGTCGCCTGGAACAATTCGGCGGTGGGGATTCCCACGGCGCCGGTGATAATTTCCAGGATACGGTCGTTGTCGTCGATAGCAAGATTGAGATCGCGGTTGGCAAGGTGAACTTTGCCGGCGCCGAAATCCTTTTCGAGAAGACCGTTAAAATCGGCGCCGTCGATGGCGGCTTTGATTTTAACGTTGGGGCAGTTGCCGCCGGAACTACGGGCGTTCCAATTGGCGTTTTCGAAGACTGTTTGCTTTTCGGGATTGCCATACAAGGCGGCGGCTATAGCGGTCACAATCGTGGTTTTGCCGGATTCGTTGCCGCCTTTTATGACGTTCAAGCCTGGTGTAAAATCGCATTCGAATTTTTTAAATTTGCCGAAATTTTCCAATGTCAGCGCGGTTATATTCATTTTACCAGGGCTCCCGTCCGCTTAGAAGCGAATAGCCGATTCTTATCGATTTTTCCAGATGAGCTTTTTCGGATTCATCCGATTCTTTTAGTTTTTTGGAAATCAAACGAAGGTATTGGCCGAGAATGGTTTTTTCGGAAGCCTTAACCTCCGAGACATCCTCAGGAAATACAATCATCTCATCGATGATATCGAGGTAAGCGAACTCATCTTGCATGGTATTTTGCACCATCTGCAAATCGAGCGCCGATTCGAACAACGCCAGTCCGGTAAGTTTGACACGAAGAAAGACATCCGGACCGGCCATTTCCCTGATTTTCAGCAACAAATCATCGTTATTGGCTATTTCTTTCGCCTGGAATTCTACTTGCTTCCATTCGAATTTTCCGAATGGGACTCTGCTTACGACAGCTTTTTTGGGACCGTCGATTTGAATCAATGCCAGGTTCCCGGCGTTACAATCCTCGAACCCCAGCTGTTCAGGAGCGCCGCAAAATGCGGCTCGATAATGAGGGCAGGATAAATCGAGAAACGCCGATTGTCCGCCCAGAGCCACATAATCATATTGACCGAGCATCTCCGCGGCCGTATCGCCGCCGCCGAGGTCGGCCATGTTGCCGCAGATTATAGCGATATGAAATTTCGAGCTTTGCAAAGGCCCAAGTCGTTTCCGTGAAATTCCGCCGTCTTCTTGTCCGGATTGAGGCAGGCCGTAAACAGTACAATCAAGCGCCGGAATCTTGATATACGGCTTCTTTTTATCGGATAATAGATAGATATTTGAGGGTTGTCGGATTCCTTCCCAAGTCCGCCAAAATGAGGTATCGGCGATACTATCGCGATTGCCGGGAAGAACAATTACCGGAATGGGACTGAGTCGTCGAAGTTGGCCGGCCGCGAAATCTTGCAGGTTTTTGGATACTTCGTGATTGTCGAACAGATTACCGGAAAATATGACCAGGTCGGCCTTTTCATTTAAGGCGTAATCGACAATGCGGATAAGGGCGGATTTCAGGCCGGCCCGGATTTTATCCCCGGCAAGCTTCAATCCGCAAAAACCTGCTCCCAGCCGTATATCTGAAGCATGAACCAGTTTCATAAGCAGTCCGTACTTACAGTATCGGCAGAAGAGCTGACTAGTTTATTTCAATAGCCCAGTTTTTTGGCGATAAGTATGGGCGGGATTGTCCCTTCCGCGAGTATCGAGTCGTGGAATTTTTTCAACGAAAACTCCTTGCCGTCACGCTTTTTGGCTTTGTCTAGAATATCCAATATCATCAGCTTCCCAATAAGATAGCTTGAAGCGGTGGTTGGATTGGCGCAATAGCGACGGATTTCGGCGATATAATAATCGGTATGGTCGCCCAGCATAGCGTTCATAAATACCAGGGCGGAATCCGGGGTCATGGTGCCATCGTGAATCGAACAATCGACGATAACTCTAACCGCTCGGAAACGAATGCCGCCCCAGATAGCGTTCCAGCGGCGAGCCAATTCCTGGTCGGAATAATATCCCTGTTCGGCGGTCATCTGTTCGCAGTAGAGCGCCCAGCCTTCGCAGAAAAATAAATCGCCCTGGATTTTGCGGATATCGGAACGATGGCGATTGGCTAAACTCAACTGCAAATGATGACCAGGGTATGCTTCATGAACAACTGACCCTTTGAATGTCCGATTAATCACTTGCCTGTAATAGCGATTTTTGGCGATAGAATCCAGAGGTGGTATGGGGCGAACGTAAAAATAACCGGTTTGATCAGCGGCGAATGCCGGCGGAGGCTCATAGGCGATACCGCGATGGGTTGCCTGCATAAAAGAAGGCATCTGAATGGGAATACAGGCGCCGATATCATCGGGAATGGAGACTATATCATTATCTTTCAGGAATTGGGCGGCCTGGTTGATTTCCCATTGATAATAGGCCATTATATCGTCGACGTCGAAAGTATCCGGCGCGATAATCGCGCTATCGTTTTCGGGAGGCAATGTGGCGATAATATTCTTAAGCGAGTCCATGGCGGCGTTGCTGATACGGTACCAGCGTTGACCGATTTTTTTCAACGAATCGGAATCCATTGAAATAAAATGGACATTTTTCAACAAGTAGTTGTAATTTTGCTTACCGATAGCGGGGGTACCCTGCGCATAGTCGATTCCATTTTCGCAGGCTATTTTAAAAGTATTTATGGCTTCTTTGGCAAGGGTTCTGGTTTGCGCCAGGATGCCGACACTATCCGGATAGGTTTTGATAAGCTCGTTAATGATATCATCGACCAATAACAGCCCATCGCGGGCGGTTTCAACGGCGGTTTCGTAATATATCAGCGGACATTCGGTCAAATATTCTCCGGCATTGCGGAAAAACACCGGGAAACGGCGTAGTCTGATTATCAGAAAATAATCCCGTTGCTGTCGAGGCATTGTATTATCGAGCATGAGATAATACAGGGAATTAAGCGCGTCTTCGACATAAACGGCCGGCGAATATGCGTGAATGGGATATTTCAGCAGGTTGAAGTTGTCATAATCTAAGTTAGCCTGCAACAACCGATAATCGATTTTATCATCGACCGATAATTGGAGCGTATCGATATCTTGCAGGCGGGCGCCGATATCCGCCAGAACATTTCGATATCGATAAATCGATTCCGCCGAATAATCGGTCAAGCATGAATCATAAGTGTGGATTCCCACACTGGTAGCCCATACCGGATAGAATTTACAGCGTTCGTCAATATACTGACGGCCCAGAGCAGCTAAATCTTCGGCAGGCGCGGCCCAAACGATTGCGGGGATTACCGCGATAAACAAAAGCAACCACTTCTTCATATTCTCCTCCATTATTCGCGAACTAATTTGGTGACCGCCTCGATATGATAGGTGTGCGGAAACATATCCACCGCCACCGCTCGCTCGAGTCGATATCCGTATTGTTTTAATATCGCCACATCCCGCGCCAGGGTTGAGGGATTACATGACACATATATTATCACCGGCGGCGCCATATCGATAATCCCCTGAAGCGCTTTCTTATGAAGGCCGGCGCGTGGCGGATCGACAATCACTTTATTGAATTTGCCCAGATCATTTATGATGTTTTCGACTTCGCCGCGCTGAAATTTGACGTTTGACACGCCATTTTCTTTAGCGTTCAAAACGGCGTCTTCAACAGCGCGCGAAACAGATTCCACGCCAAAGATACTCCCGACAAGATTAGCCACATAAATCGCAATCGTGCCAGTGCCGCAGTAGAGGTCGAGCACTTTATCCGACGCCGAGAAGCCGGAAAAATCAATAACCGTATCGTACAACACTTGGGCCTGATATGAGTTGGTCTGGAAAAAACTATCGGGCGATATCCGATATCGGCAATGCCCGAGCTGTTCATGAATATGGTCATTTCCAGATAAAACGCCATTGCGGGTTTCGGATGGGTACGTATCCCATCTGGCAATATTCGATTTCTGGGAGTTGACTGTCCAGTAGAGCGATTTAATCGATTCGAATTTGCGGGCAAGGTTCATGCCCAATTCCATAATGCCCTGTTTATGCGGTTGGTAATCGGGACCGGTGAGAATATTGACCATGTATTCGCCGGTATGTTTGCCATCGCGGATAACCAGGAAGCGCATCAGGCCTTCATGAGTAATCATATTGTAGGATGGCAAATTCAGGCGGCGGCATTCATCTTTTACGAAATTGACAATGTCGTTGGCGGTTTCCGATTGTAAATGGCATTTGCGCATATCGAATATTTTATCGTAGGAACCGGCGTGGTGAAGTCCCAGAGTCAATTCGCCGGATTCGGAGATTCCGAAGGAGTACTCCATCTTGTTGCGATAGTAGAACAGCTTTTTGGCGCCGATAATCGGCTCGGTCGGCGGTTCGGCGATACCGCCCAGATGAATCAGCTGTCGGCGAAGTTGTTCCTCTTTGTATTTAAGCTGGCTGGGGTATTCGTAGTTTTGCCATTTACAGCCGCCGCAGGTTCCGAAATGTTCGCACAGCGGTTTTATTCGCTGGGGCGATGGCGTAATCAGTTCTTTTGCATAGCTTTCGCAGTAGCTGCCGCGGATTTTTGTCAGGCAAGCATCGACAGTGTCGCCTGGCAGAGCGCCGTCGACGAAGATGACTTTGCCTTCATATTTGGCGACTCCTTTGCCGCCATAAGCGAGGTCTTCGATAGTAACGCGGAGGATATCTCTTCTTCTCATCAATTTTCCCACATTCCAAATAGTTTGAATATGGGAATAATGATGGCGGCTGTCAATAAACTATATGGTGGTCTAATTTTTAAATGGTTGATTTGTTAAAACATGAGAAGTCTATTTCCGGCAAGTATTTTTCCAGCCCGGATGATATGAGGGCATTTTCAAGGTTATTTGCAAGATACCTTTTTGCGGATTGTAATTTTATTAGGGCTTCATCGCGTGAAATAAACTCTCGGCGAATTTGATTGCTCAAGAAACCATCAATATAGGACACCCCTACCATTTTCTGATACATATACTCTTTGATAATATGAAATGTACAATCGGAGTGCCAATCATCGGCGACATCGGATGGCGGACGCCAATCGGTGTTTTGTATTAGCTCTTGTTTAATCGTATACGGGTTCCAGTCGCAAAAATCAAAGTAGAATATCTGTCGCTGCTTGGGAAATCGGAATTTTAAATATTTGGCGGCCGGTGTAAGCGCCAGACAACCGCTAGCGCAAAGAGATAAATGCCGTATGAAAGCGCCAGTAAATCCAGGCGTTTTTATCATGGTTTTGGATAGCCTGATTGCGCCTGCCATTAGCCCTTCTCGCACATACTGCTGATCCGGGTTAGTTGATTTAAGATTAATCGCCAAAAACGGTGAATCTTCAATAGGACAATTAGCCCAAATTACTAACGGAATACCACGCGATTTTGCCAATTCATTAGCCAGAATATGCATGTGTTTACAGGCGACGCAGGTCATGGCAGCGGAAATGACATTAGGATTTTTAATCCATACTTTAAAAAAAGACTGAAAGACATGAAGATGTTCTGACTCTCGTAAAGATACAAAATGATGTTTTACTTTCAGATTTTCGCAAACCCTTGCGGCATTTTGAAGAGAATGTTCCGTGGCTCCGGAATGCTTATATGTGAAAGCTTCGGCTTTCATTCCGAACTCTCTTGCAATTTTCATTAAGACATAGGCGCTATCTTTTCCGCCGCTGACGCCGACAAGACATTGAGGTGAACGGCCACCGCGATATGTATCGAATAATGTAAGTAATCTATCTTCACCTTTGGGTTTATATATGGGATAGTTGGTCTGACACCAGAAACATTCCCCCTTATCGTTGAAATTACTTCGGGGAAGCGAAGATGGTAAAAGACACTTCGAGCATCTAATCATTGGTTATTATTTTTTTTATCGTTATTCATACTGCCATTAAATTTAATGGCGGAAGGGACAGGAATCGAACCTGCCGAAACCGGGATCGCCGACTTCCTACGGTTTTGAAGACCGCGAGGGCCACCAGACCCCATCCGCTTCCGAAAAAAGTATAATGATGTAAAAATGGTTTGGCAAGAAATATCGTCTATACCCTGTCGGGTCAGGC
>JAAYTW010000400.1 GCA_012517955.1 Candidatus Zixiibacteriota bacterium
AATCTGGAACCGTCGCGGATATCTTAATCGTGGGATTCCCGAACTCCCCGTAGGATGACGTCACATCGACATAGTTTTTCCCTGCCAGCCAGCCCGGTATCTTGGTTTGTTTCTTCTCCTGGAATACCAGATTATCTTTTTGTTTCGAATAAGTCTTGCGATAGGCTTTGGCTAATTTGTGAAACAGCGTGTATGCGCCGGGCGCGGCTTCCGCCCCCATGAACGGAATTACCTTGCCCTGTGCCGTCACTATCGCGTTCCAAGCGTGATTATTGCCGGCATCGGCCCAGAACGGCGTGTAATCGCTGGTGACCGCCAATCCGTTTGCCCGCATGGCGTAGATTGCCATGTTGGTCATGTCCTCGCATCTGCCCTTGCCGTGCCGAATCATCTCGGCGTACCCTTGATCTGTAGGATGAAAATAATAAATCGAATCGAACCCGAACCAGCTCATGACATCTTTGTTGATAAGGCTGGCCGCCTCGATTGGGTCAGTCGGGTCAATCATCCTTGACTCTAAATCGGCGTATTTTTCATAAAGCGGTTTGCGCCATGATTCCAACGGTTCATTGCTGCCCCTGTAGGGAAGCACATATTCGCAGAAATTTTCGAATGACAGCGATTTAGCCCAGGGTTTTTCCCGCCAGGCCTTGAACGCGTAATCGATATTTTCAATCAGAAATGAATCGCTGATTACATCAAGGTCGTTGACCAAATCTTTCTTACCGAAATCCAAGGGGCCATAAATTGAATCGAGCTTTTCCCAATCGGCAATCATTGGGCCGTAGCCGCTGTAGTTGAAAATGTCGAATGGGATTTCGTTATCCAGGGTGTCGCGAAGAGCGTATGTGGCGTAGCAATGCCCTTCCATGTTGGCGATTAGGAAGCAGGCGGCTTTGTACATAAGCGTATCTTTCGATTCGGCGTAGTGTTTCAGAACGCGTTCCAGGTTCGGCCGATTGCCCTTGGCCGAATCCAGCGCGGCCTCGATTTCAGGCGGATAAGATGGCGTCTGCGCCGAAACGAAACCGCCGATTAAAAACAAACCGATTGTCAGCGCGACTGTTTTTGTAAATAGTGATTTTTTATTTCGCATATTTTCTCCTAAATTCAAACGCAATAGTTTTCATAGAGAGATTATATGGCGATTAGGTGAGTGGTTCAAGGGGATAAATTGTGAGGGGCGGCATTAATGACGACCGCAATCCCGGAGCAGGGGCGGCTCGCGAGCCGCCTTTAACCCGCGTAGGGGTTTGGCATGCCAAACCCCAAGTCAAGATGGTAGGTCAATCGCCGCGCCGAAGGCGAGGGATTGACGATATCCGAATTTTTATCATTGCTATTTTCCGCCATCATTGTATAATACAGCAAATGATGAAATGGTGGTTAATTTGTAACCCACAGCTTGCTGTGGGTGGTTGGTTATGATTACCCCAATATTCGAATATGCGATTAAAGCACTATGATAATTTAGGCACCGCCCGATTTGTAACTTTCTGTTGTTATAGGCAGTTTCCGTTTATGGAAAACGAGCGTGCAAAAGAAATACTGGTTAAACAGTTTATCGAATCAAGGCTTAAGTACAAGTACAGATTATTAGGGTATGTGATAATGCCGGAACATGTGCATCTGGTAATTTTACCTCCCGATATCATGAAATTAGGGCTGGTCGTTCGGGAGATAAAATCAAAAATGGCAAGAGAGTATTTCTCTACTGAACAAAAAAGCACATCGGGTAAAAATGTATTTTGGCAAAAGCGTTGTTACGATCATAACTGCCGCAATACGGAATCGGTAAAAGAGAAAATAACTTATTGCCATAATAATCCGGTAAAACGAGGATTGGTTTCCGAGCCTGGTGAATATAAATGGTCAAGCTACAATTGGTACATGGGGCGGCGGGACGTACCCATTTTAATTGATGAATATGAGATGTAATGATAGTGCACAGGATAACCACCCACAGCAAGCTGTGGGTTATTACTATACTATGCGTGAAGAGGAGTGAGTCCTTATCTTCCATAATGAAACCGGTAGCGTGAATCATATAAGAAATGAGGCGTGGCCTATTTTAAAAATGCTTATTTATTATTGCGCCCAATATAACGTGTACTAACCAATACTTGATCTGACAAGGGGGTTATTTGGTTGTAAGCATGAATCGAGCATTTTTTCTTTTGCCAGCGGTATTGAATCGGCGAATGTTTGGATTGGGGTTTTTCCGAAGCAATACTTGCCGGTATGGGGCC
>JAAYTW010000042.1 GCA_012517955.1 Candidatus Zixiibacteriota bacterium
ATTGTGGTAAAGACAACCAATGGCGGACTGTCATGGCAAAGCCAATGCGGCCATATCGAAACCGGCTGGAAAAACGTGATTGCTACAAAACCAGGGATATCGAATCCCAATCAGCAAGTAATTATTTGCGGGCATTATGACAGCCGATCGGAAATTTCGCAGGTTACAGCGCCGGGCGCTGATGACAATGGTTCCGGGACGATTGGAGTTATTGAGGCCGCTCGATTGATGGCCAATCACCAATTCGAACGCACGATAAAGTTCTGTTTGTGGAGTGGCGAGGAACAGGGGCTCTACGGTTCGGCGGCCTATGCCGAAGAAGCCTATCATCGTGGCGATAGCATAGTAGGCGTTTTCAATTTCGATATGATTGCCTACGACGGCAACGGCGATGGTTCAGCGGAGCTTCATTGTGGAACAGGCGTGTCATCGCAAGCGCTGGGCAATTTGTTCAATACGGCGGTAGCCGATTATGGTATCGACCTCAATCCGGATATCATCGGTTCGGGCGCCACTGGAGCTTCGGATCACGCCTCGTTCTGGGATTACGGCTATCCGGCATTTCTTGGTATAGAAGATTACTCGAGCGATTTCAATCCTTATTATCACACTACTGGCGATAATATGACTCATATTACTCAGGCATTTTTCCTGAATTTCACCAAAGCGCTGGTGGCATCATCAGCGACATTCGCAGTGCCGATTGTAAGCGGCGCTGACAGCAGCGGGGCAATTACGGGGACAGTAATCGATGAATTTTCGGAACCGGTAATAGGAGCGATAATATCGGTTGAGGGATTTACGGCAAGAGATACGACCGATGGCGATGGCAATTACTTTTTGGATAATCTTATTCCTGCCGATTATCGGATAAACTGTTCTCATGCCGGCTATAGAGATACATTCTTTGTCGGTATCCCGGTGATTGCCGGCGAAACCACGCTGTTCCATATTCGGATGGTTCATAGATGCGAATATCTACTGGGCGATATAAACGGCGATGGCATCGTCGGCGGGGCGGATGTGACATTTGGAGTAAGGTATTTCAAAGGAAGCGGGTCGGTTCCGCCGGATTCCTGTTTCGCCGATTCCCTGAATGGATTTTTATATGTGGGCGGTGATGTCAACGGCAATTGTGAATTCAGGGGATCGGACATCACAAAGTTGGTGGCCTTCTTTAAAGACTTCGCCGAATTGATTAACTGTCGCTTTTTTCCGCCTTCAAGATTGATTAAAAGAATAGATTAGGCATAAACCGCGGCGTCAAAATAAAACCCCCGATGACGTCAACATCGGGGGTTTATAATTTAGTAAGTATATCAACTACTGCTTTTTGCGGGCTTTGATGTATTTTTGAATCGCTTTCCACTGGGCCGGCCCATTGATTTCCATCTCCTGCAGCACTTTTTCGGCTTTCCCGGAACCGGGATAGATGCCTTTATGGAATGCATACAAAGTATGTTTGCGTCCAAATTCGGATGTAATCCAGCGGAACATGGTCGGAAGAGTGAAACCGCTTATGCCCATGGCTTCTTTACGATGAGCCTCCGGCATGATTGATTCGCGTTTGGCGGGGGTAAGCGAATCAAACAACTCGGCGCTGCTGACGTAGTAAACGTTCATATTGAGCTTAGCCTGGTCGAAACGCGGCAAGACATAATTGACGAAATCTATGGCGACCTCACTGCCCTGAAGCACGATTGTCCCGTGATATGGCCGTTTCTTGGGATT
Organism: Candidatus Zixiibacteriota bacterium; assembly: GCA_012517955.1. Taxonomy (GTDB): domain Bacteria; phylum Zixibacteria; class MSB-5A5; order UBA10806; family 4484-95; genus JAAYTW01. The sequence continues at coordinate 1,732 of JAAYTW010000042.1, forward strand.
GGCTTTGCGGAAAGCGTAAACGCCGGTTATCGACGCCGTAGCTGGAGGCAACCCGAATTTCTTGCGATCTATTACAATCTCCTCAGGACGGGTTACATACGCCGCCAGAACCGCCGGCCGTTTCTTGAGAGCCTCCACCGTCAAAGGCCAGAGTTCCTGTGGTTCCCACGGCACGATTGTTATCGCTTTGCCTTTTGGGAAGTTTTCTTGCAGCAACTGTAGGGCTTGCGGATCGGCGTGAGTGGGACCATCCTCGCCGGTTTTCAACCCCGCATGGCCGCACACTATAATGAACGTTGATGGCGGTTTGCCATTGAATTCATGTTTGGCCTGTTGGCTGATACAATGAACGCGCGCGGCGATATGTTGCAACGGCGCAATAAAAGCCGCGTATGAAGCGCCGGCGCCGATGTTGTAACCGTAGGAAGATAATCCGGCCATGAACGCGCCCAGGGCATCTTCACAAATACCGCCGACGGCGATAAGTCTGGCTTTAGGATTGGAAACGAAATTATAGAAGCCTGTCGGGAAATCTGCGTTCAGTTTATCGATTGAGGTGGAGCCGAGAAGGTCAGCCGCGCCGCCGATAAAGGCGCCTTTCGTTTTTTTGTTGAGGTAACCGAGGGTTTTTCCAAGTTCGCCGCGAAGCGTGGTTTTACTGCCGACTTCCAGCTTCATTTCATCAGGAATGATTTTCGGGTCAATCGATTTATCGGTATAGAGGATATCCAGATTGGGAGCGTCGGCCAATGGCCGGCGATTTAGTTTGGCCAATCTTTCTTTACTCTCGGCGATTTTGTTGCCAACATAACCCGACATATCTTTATTCGTCTCGGCGATTTTTCTCAAGACCATAAGCGTATCGTAGTAGTTCTGCTCCAGCGCGATAGGCGACTTATCTTCGCCGATTCTCGGGAATTGTACGCCGAATGTGTCTTCGCACTCTTTCATCGCCTGATAATACTCTGGTGAACAAAACTTATGTCCGGCGCCATGCGATTTGCGGCCGATAATACCGTATTTCCAGCCTTTAATGGTTCTATAAATAATAGCTGTCGGTTGATCGTTCAATCCCCCTTTGGCAATCGCCTGAGCGCGGATTACTTGATCGAAATCGAATCCATCGGGGACGAAGATAACGTTCCAGTCGTGAAGGTAGAAATATTCGCAGGGATTCCACTGAACATAATCGCCGGGTTGGTCGCCGTCGCGGCAGACTTTATCTGAATCTATCGAGGATTGGTTCCAATCGATGTGGGCGATGATGTTCATTAATTGAGCGGAAGCCGCCGTGGCGAGCGCTTCCGATGTGCGCCCGGGGGTTAACCCACCCTCCCCTTCCAAGACATGAATTTTAGGTGCATGGCGGCCATACCTATCAAGAGCGCCAAGCGCCAGGCCAAAAGAAGCGGGTACGCCAACCCCGGAGGGGCCGGTGGACAAGCGTAGAAACGGCGTCGCCGGCGTCGGATGGCCATCAAGGGGTTTGGCATGGAATTTTTTGAACAAAGGCGTATCTTGTGTAGGGTTTCTCCTGAATCCAAGCATATCCTCTAAACGCAGCTGTTTTTTGGGTTCCGGCAGAATTTCCGGACGACTGGCCCGAACCATCTCGTTGCGGCTGGCCCACATCGCATAAAGACCAAGTGCTTTATGGCCGGCAGCATAATTAAACAGGTCGTTATCGGGACCATCGGGATTGGCGATATCGTAATCCAGCGATTCGATTAAGGCCGCCGCCACGATATGCCCCGAGGAAGCGCTCCCGCCCGGATGCCCGGAGGAAGCGAAATTGAAAAGCGATGCGCATAACGCGCGATACCAGATATCATACTTTACTAAAGCATCAATGGTTGTTTTGGAAACAGGCTGGGGATAATCGGCATGCTCCGAAATATCAATAAACACCCCACGTCTTGGCCCGAAATCAAATTTCTTAGCCAGCACCTTATCTGACATTTTACCTCCGCGTCGTTAATAGATCGAACATCGTTAAGAATAAGTAATAAATTGGAGGTATCGGAGTCAAGTGCCAATTTTCACAAAGATGACCAAAGAAATGAAGGCCAGTAGCACCAGGTTTTCCATGACAAATGCAAGCATAAGACGCCCTCTAAACACGAATCTTCATTACCCTGCGGATTAGAATATTGCCCACGATAATTCCTAAAAATGCGAAAACAAAA
>JAAYTW010000003.1 GCA_012517955.1 Candidatus Zixiibacteriota bacterium
CTTTATAATGCGGTCAGGTCTTCGCCCCTGACCGGGGCGCCGGGTACGGAGACCCGACGCCACAATCGGGACCTGCGCGGGTATAATCCTGGATTTCGGGTCAAGCCCGGAATGACAGGATTGTGCGTGGCGTACGTCCCCGTGCGCCACGTATTCGTATCGCGTAGGGGTTTGGCATGCCAAGCCCGATTTGCCGCATCAACCGAACCCGCCGTCAGCCGCGGCGGATTGCCCCGGGCAGGTGCAAGACCTGCCCCTACTTGACCCGGCAGGATATAATTAAAAAGCGGCTGTTTGTCTAAGCCAATCAGCGTGAATTATATCAGCGAAAATTAATTTATCGCGATTATGGGCAATTTATGTTTTCGGGTTAACGGTCGGAGAATTTGTCGATTTCTCTTTCCGGGGGCATTCCATGTTTGAATCGGTCGTATTCCAAATAAAATCTCGATTAACTGTACCTTGGCAGAAATATAATAGAGATATGAGTTTTGATTGCAATTATTGTCGGCGACGCTTATATATACCCTGGGCTAAAATAAAAAGCCGAAACAACCGGCGGGCGAAATCGCGTTCTATGGATTGATAAAATTGATTAATTATGGAAAGGTGTCAGGATGAAATTAGGCGATATCGAGATTCAGGCCGTTGTCGAAAACAAGTTTAAGCTTGACGGGGGCTCGATGTTTGGGGTAATCCCAAAATCGCTCTGGAGCAAATTATGTCGTCCCGATGAAAATAATCTTGTTGACATGGATATTAATCCTATGATTGTCAAAACGGGCAGGGATATTCTTATACTCGATACCGGATTTGGGGATACCTTGAACGAACGCCAGACCAAAATTTATGGACTTACACAGACAAGCCGATGGGAAAATATCCTGGTCGAGGAATCGATTAAGCCCGAGCAAGTAACCGGCGTAATATTGACTCACGCCCATGCTGACCACGCTATGGGAGCCTTTAAAAGGGGCCATGACGGTTCAGTTCAACTGCGATTTCCGAACGCGAAATATTATATCCAGAAGCGGGAGTGGCAAGATGCCATGAATCCAAATGAGCGGACCGCCGCCACATATATCGTCGAGAAACTCCGCTTACTCGAAGATTCCGGTAAATTAGTTTTACTCGAGGGCGACACTGAATTATTTCCGGGCGTTTCGGTCAAAGTTATCGGCGGGCATACTCCAGGCATGCAGGCGATTTTAATCGACGGCGGCGGACAAAGGGTGATTTATCCCGGCGATTTGATGCCGATGGCGGCGCATATCAAAATACCCTACGTGGCCGCAGTTGACCTCGATCCCATAACCACCATGAATCAAAAGCGCTGGCTTCATGAAAAGATGCTCAAGGAAGATTGGATAATCGCTTTCGACCACGATCGTCAGTTCAAGTTGGCTAAATTCAGGCAAGATGAAAACGGGAAGATTGTTCCCGTCGGCGTATAGGATGATTCCCGGATATCGTTCAATAGCCGGTTGAATTAGTTATGATACGATAATACCGCGGTGTAGTGTTTAAAAATATGATAGGAGTCGATGATGTCTATTGTTGATGATGTGAGGGCGACCCAGGCCGATGCGCTCAAGGCTATCGAAGGTCTAACAAGCTCTCAATTAGAGGCGCCCGGCACGATTGGGAAATGGTCTGCCAGGGACGTGATTTTACATATCGCGATGTGGACCGGCGAATGTCTTAAAGGATTCGCGGTTTGGAAAACCGGCCATGATTATGATTGGAATTACGCCAAGGAATATCTAATGTTTAACGATTTTTGGATTAAATCCTGCGCCCATCTTGGCCCGGACCAGGTTATTCAGATGTTCAATTTGAATTATTCGGCCCTGCTCAACGAGCTGACGGCTGTCCCGGAAGACCTCTGGAAATCCCGTGGCGGTTCTCCTGATTGGCTATCTGGGATTGCGGTGGAACACGCGCGACAGCATATCGATAAATTAAACGATTATCGTAATAAGGTATTACATAAAATTTCAATATAGTTTTAGGGCATTTTCTATAGTCTGTCGCTTATTTTTTTGGCGAATTGTATTGCCTGAAAAGATTATTGAATTATATTAATTACGCCCATTAACTGAAATCGGGGAGGAGTAAGTAAATGGTTGTAACCGAAATTATCGAGAAAGCCAATCAGTCTCTTGCGAAATTATTGGCCGCGATAGAATCGTTGCCAGCCGAAACTCATTCTATTCCCAAGGCCATCGGCGAGTGGTCCATCAAAGATATACTAGCGCATCTTATCGCTTGGGAAGAGGAGGCGTCAAAGGCGCTCGATATATGGAAAATCGGGGTAGATCCTGACTGGAATCATATAAAAGATATCGATGAATTCAACGCTCAAGCGGTTAAGGAAAGGCGTAAAGTGGCATTCCCGAAAATTATCGAACAATTACGGCTTGTTCATGGCGGGATAATCGATAAGCTAAAGTCAATCAGCGATTCGGAATTTTCGAAAAGAGGCGGAGTGCCTCGCTGGTTGGCGAATTTAATCATAGATCATCTTGACGAACATACCGAAAAAATAATCGCCTTTAAGGAGAAATTCGAACCGGAGATGAACGCCGAATAAAAATCGCGTTTTCTGAAAACCGGTTAATTTTCTTTTCGATAAGTATTTTGATTGACTACAGTTATTATAAACAGAAAATACGCCGCCATTTTCCCGATTATAATTTCAGTTGGGAAATCTTTACTAATCTAATAATCGGTAATTTAAAAACAAAACCTTATTGGCTCGATATCGGAGCCGGTTCCAATTTTTTGATAAGAGAACAACCGGGCGCGGAATTCGCTGTCGGAACCGATATCAGACCGCCGGACGATTTATCAGCTAAAGACAAGACCCCGTATTGTATGGCATCAGCTTATATGATTCCCTTCAAAGACTCCAGCTTTGATTTCGTAACAAGCCGATACACTTTTGAACATCTGGCCGACCCAAAGTCCGCTCTAATAGAAATAGGACGCGTTTTGAAACCCGGGGGGGTTTTTATTATGCAAACTACCAACAAATCAAGCCCGTTGCTGTTGATTTCTCGTTTGATTCCATTTCCAATTAAGAAACGCCTGATTAAATTATTATTTAAAGATAATCCTTCCGGCACTTTTAAGACATTCTATCGTTATAACACGCCTGCCGCTGTGTCCGATAGAATCGGCCTGTTAAAACTTGATTCGGTTATTCTTATCGAGGATATTATGTGTCATTCGAGATTCCTTTTCTTTTTCTCGTTTGCATGGTATAAATTGATAAGGTTTTTTGGTATTGATTTTCTTTCAAATAACATAATCGCGATTTATCGCAAGCCTGGATATTGATAGCAAATGATAAATCTTGCGACGCGGGGAGGCATATCGCGCCCCCCCGATTTAAACATAGCTATGCATGATAACGAGAAAAGCGCGATGTAAGTATTTATATAACGCTATGGCATTCAACATGATAATATGCTGTTATGAACTATTACATTAGTATTTGTTAGGTAAGTGATTATTATATTTTGACCAAAAATTGCGCTTTGATTTCATAATGATTAAGATATATTATTCTTAAAGGAGAACCGGATGCATCATCATAATGAAAATGCCGAATTTAAAACCACATCCGAAATATCGATTCCTGAATATCTTACTGATTTAAAGTCCGAATCATCATTATCTCAATCGCTGATTCCTGGGAAGTATCCATTTTTAAGGGGGATTCATCCCTTGATGTACCGCCAGAGGCCTTGGACGATGCGTCAGTACGCCGGATTCGGCACCGCTAAAAGTTCCAATCAACGGTATAAATATCTTTTAGCAAGCGGCACAACCGGTTTATCGGTGGCCTTTGATTTACCTACTCAAATCGGATTTGACTCCGACGACCCTAAATGCGCCGGCGAAGTTGGCAAGACGGGCGTGGCTATCGATACTTTGGCGGACATGGAAATCCTGTTTGACGGTATCCCGCTCGATAAGGTTTCGACCTCGATGACCATTAATTCGACTGCCTCTATATTGCTGGCGATGTACATTGTCGTCGCTCAAAAACAGGGGATAAGCGCCGATAAATTGCGCGGCACGATTCAGAACGATATCTTAAAAGAATATATCGCGCGCGGCACTTATATATTTCCGCCCGAACCGTCGTTGAGATTGGTTACTGATACTTTCGCCTATTGCAAAGATAACGTTCCCCAATGGAATACGATTTCGATATCCGGTTATCATATCCGCGAAGCCGGTTCTACCGCCGCGCAGGAAATCGCTTTTACGTTCGCCAATGCTATTTGCTACGTAAATCAGGCTTTGAAAGCGGGATTGGATATTGATTCGTTCGCGCCGAAGCTTTCATTCTTTTTTAACGCGCATAACGACTTGTTCGAAGAAATAGCCAAATTTCGGGCGGCCCGCTTTATCTGGGCTAAAATCATGAAAGAAAAATTCGCCGCCAAAGATGACCGTTCCTGTATGTTGAGGTTCCATACTCAAACCGCCGGTTCGACTCTCACTGCCCAACAAGCCGAAAACAATATTATCCGGGTTGCCGTGCAAGCTTTGTCGGCTATCCTCGGCGGCACGCAATCGTTGCATACCAATTCATATGATGAAGCGCTGGCGTTGCCATCCGAAAAAGCCGCTCGAATCGCGATTCGTACCCAGCAGATATTGGCCAGCGAGTCTGGCGTTACTTCAACGGTTGACCCTCTGGCCGGGTCGTTTTACATAGAATATTTAACCGATCAACTTATTCTTCGGGTAAATAAATACCTTGATGAAATCGAATCAATGGGCGGCGCTTTGAACGCAATCAAAACCGGCTTTTTCCAAAATGAAATTCATCAAGCCGCTTATAAATATCAGAAAGCGATTGAGAAAAAGGAGGCGGTTGTAGTCGGTGTGAACGACCATGTTATTGACGAAACCGCTTCAGAAGATATTTTACGCGTGGATGATTCGCTTCAACATGAACAAATATCTTTTTTGAATTCTGTTAAAGCAAGACGCGATAATATCGCCGTAAAATCAGCGCTCGATAAACTATCGGAATGCGCCAATACTAATTCAAATTTGCTGCCATCGATAGTCGAGTGCGTATCGGCTTACTGTTCGGTCGGCGAAATATGCTCACGGCTACGTGCCCTCTGGGGAGAATACCAGGAGGCTTTTTAAGGGGGATTTATGAAAATAATCGGAGTGGATCATATAGCAATTGCCGTGAAAGATATAGATATCACGGCCGAACTATTCGAACGCGCTTTTGGTATCAGGTTATCCGGTGTTGAGTCGATTCCGGATAGATTTTTGGAAATCGGAATGCTTAATCTGAATAATACAAAGGTCGAATTGGTAGAGGGGAAATCCCCTGATGCGGCTGTATCCAAATTTATCGCCAATAGGGGAGAGGGCATTCATCATATTTGCGTACGAGTTGATAATATCGATGAAGTGCTGGCTCATCTAAAATCGCAGGGTTTTAAGCTTATCGATGAAACCCCGCGTTCAGGCGCCGAAGGGGCCAGGATTGCGTTCGTTCATCCCGGTTCGTTTGGCGGTGTATTAATCGAGTTGAAAGAAATAAATCGAAAATAGGAGTCGGTTATGAAAAGCAAGTTGCTAATGATTGCGTCTCTGATTTTGATTCTTTGGATATACTCGGCGGTCGAGGCACAGCTATCTATTTTCAGCGGCACATCGACGGCCGGAGCAGTAAACGATACGATGATTTTCAATTGCGATTTTATCGATCCATTCGGATTGCCGAATGTGAATGTTACTCTCCACTACAAAGGCCAATCGCAAACCAGCTTTTCAACCGCGCCGATGACTTTGATTCAGGGGGATCCGCATTATTTGACCACGCAGGAAAGTCGGTTGCTGTTTAACTCCAATCAGGGGTTGATGCAGTATTATTTTTCCGGTGGTAGCGACACGCTGATGTTGACTCAAGTGCCATTTTATTCGTTGTCCGCCACCTGGCCGGCGGTAGGGCTATTTGCCGATTTCGCTGCTGATCCGGTAGGAGATACGATGTCGGGTACACCCGGTTCCTGGTCAGATTTAACCGGATATGGAATGACCTATTCCAACACCAAACTATATGCATATTTGTCGAACGTCAGCGGCACCTGGCCATCGAGCCAGGGTTTAACCAGCCTTAATCTATATGGTATCGCGCTTATACGTCCATCAATACAAGATACCGCGATATTCGCCATGATATATGTTAATCTCTGGCCTTTGGTATCTCCCGGCATTTATAAAATCAATATTGCCGATTCGTCTTTCACCCGGGTCGCGGATGCCTCCTCGACGACATCCGGCGGCAGATTACTGCTTTCGTGCAATCTGGCCGATTTAGCCGCCGATCCCGATTGGCCCGGATGGCCGCCTCAAGAGGGATATTTATTGACGTTGGCGATAACCGCAGTCGGCTCGCTGACGACGCCCGCGTTGTGCGATTACACTATGCCGACCGCGTTTATCCCCCAATCGCAAGCGGTCGATTTCAACGCGAATTCGGCGCCTCATTTATATAATCCAGGCTTTATACAAATTCCGTCAGTAAGCTTGACTGGACATATTGCTTATCACGATTCCGACAATAACCTTCCGAAAATTCGCCGGCTCTATTTTGACCGCGGCGTTTTCGAGATGGCCAGTTTCGACCATGTATATTCAGATACCGCTCTGTTCGAATACACGATGACATGGCCTGGTGATGGCTGGCATTATTATTATTTCGTCTTTAATGACGGTCGCGATTCAGTATTCACTCCACTTGATTCGATCTATTTAACGACTGCGGATATCGTTGATGACGATTATCTTCCGAAGAATATATCTTTGGCGCAGAATTATCCAAATCCCTTTAACGGCTCAACCTGTATAAGCTATCGGTTGCCGGAAGATATGCGTGTCGCGTTGACGATCTATGATATCGCGGGCCGTCAGGTGGCTACTCTTGCGGACGAAATCCAATCGGCAGGCTATCATAGCGTTATATGGGATGGTATCGATAAAAATGGAATGGTGACCTCTTCCGGGTTCTATTTCTACAAGCTTCGCGCCGGAGATTTCTCGTATAGCCGGAAGATGCTGTTATTGAAATAAAACGCTGGCGAAATTTATAGAATCGATTATATTGAAGCGGTATATAACCGGCTTCAAATGGAGTTGTGAAACATGACCGATAAAAACCTCGTCGTGATTTTTCTTTTAAGCGTATTCTTATGCGCATATAGCGCGGTTTCCGCCGACAATTTCAGCAACATAATGTTTCTTCATCATTCAACCGGGTCAGGCTTAATTTATGGTGGCAATGTTCGCCAGCTTATTGATGCCTATAACAACGCTCATGGTACCAATCTCGAATTCTGGGACCATGGCTATAATTCGGGCGGCGTTCACGACCATGAAGGAAATTACTACAATAATTATAACATTCCCTACGATAATACCGATCCCGATGGATTCTACGCGCTGTTCAACCAGCCGATTCATAATCCGCCGGATAACGCTTTCAGCTATTTCATGTTGCCGCATCAGATGGGGGCGCGCACTATCACGCACGAGGTGTTTATTTTTAAGTCATGTTTTCCGGCCAGTAATATCACCAGCGAAGCGATGCTTAATCAGTATAAAACCTGGTATCTGGCTATCCGTGATGTGATGGACGCGCATCCCGAAAAAATATTTATCCCATTATCACCGCCGCCGCTGGTCAGAAGCGCCACTACGCCCGAAAACGCCGCCAGAGCGCGTCGTTTCGCCACCTGGTTATCATCGTCTGAATATCTGGCCGGACACCCCAATGTGTTTGTCTATAATTTTTGGGCCGATTTGGCCGAGCATGATTCGACCTCGATTTATTATAACTGCCTGCGCGAGGCTTACGGCGGTTCCGGCGATGATTCACATCCGAATGATTTGGCAAATCAAACCTGCGGACCGCTTTTTGTCGCCTGTATAACAAATGCGATAGAAACTTATGGAGGCACCAATCCCAATACGCCGCCATCCGCGACATTAATCACGCCTAACGGCGGTGAAATCTGGGAAGCCGGTTCAACTCAGACAATCGCCTGGGCGGATTCCGACGATCAGGCGGTCACGGCTTTTAAACTGGAATACTCCAACAACGGCGGCGTAAACTGGCAGATTATCCAAGATTGGACTAACGGCGACCCGCAGTTTTATAGCTGGTTGATTCCGCCCCCCGCGACCACTGTGGCTCAAATAAGGATTTCCTGCCGCGATTCAATCGGCCAAATCGGTACCGACATATCCGACAGTAATTTCGCGATTACCGACCAGGCGCCTACCGTAACCTTGACCTGGCCGGTGGGCGGCGAAAGTTTGAACAGGGGAGAAACCTATCATATCACTTGGACTGATAGCGACAATATCGCCGTTACCGCTTTCAAATTGGAGTATTCGACAAACGCCGGCGCCGACTGGACTCTTATCCAGAACTGGACAAGCGGCGATCCTCATAGCTATGATTGGTTGTTGTTAGCTCCACCCACTGATGAGGCTTATATCCGTATCGGTGTGAGAGATACCTCCTATGGCACCGCTTACGATATCTCCGACAGCAGCTTTGTAATCCAGGATGCGTTTCCGCCCTGCTATTATATGCCGGGTGACCTCAATGGAGATTCACAAAGGCTTGCGGCGGATGTAACCTTTGGCGTTCGTTATTTTAAGGGGATAGGCGCTCAACCGGCTGATAGCTGTTATATGGATTCAACTGGCGGATGGCTATACGCCGGCGGGGATGTTAACGGCAACTGCGAATTTCGCGGTTCGGATATCGCGCGTCTGGTGGCATTCTTTAAGGGAATAGCCGCGTTTGAATTCTGTCACTTTTTCCCGCCGCCGCCGTTGCGGGTTAGCAGAGAATCCCAAACAATTCAAGAATAATCCATAAGCTCTCGTTATAGAAAGGCCAAACGGTTGTTTTGCCTGGTTTTTTACCAGGAAAATAATACTAGATTTGGATTATTAGAATTCTTGGTTATTCGGGAATATCAAAGCAAACCAATTCCCTCTTGTGAAATATTTAACAAATTAGCCAAAAAAGGGTTGACATCACCATCCCAGAGCAATATCCTAAATACTTAAAGTATCGCTTTTTAGGAGAATTTGCGCCTATGGCAGTTATGCCCGATAAATGGATAATCAGGATGGCCAAAGAACACGGCCTTATCGAGCCATTCGCCGAATCGCAAGTGCGCCGCGAGGTTATCTCATTCGGTGTTTCGTCTTACGGCTACGATTTCCGGCTTGCCGATGAATTCAAAGTGTTCGCACCCAAAGGCGACCAGTTCGTTATCGATCCCAAAAGCCTCGACCAAAGTTTATTCGTATCGCGTAAAGGCGACCATTGTCTGATTCCGCCGCATGGCCTGGCGATTGTCCGCAGTATCGAATACTTCCGGATACCCCGCGATATAATCACGATATGTTTCGGCAAATCCACTTATTCGCGTTGAGGGATTATGGTAAATGTTACGCCATTCGAGCCGGAATGGGAAGGACATGTTACGTTTAGCGTAGTAAATCTGACGCCATCGCCGGTAAAAATATACGCTAACGAGGGAATCGCCCAGGTATTATTTTTAAAAGCCGAAAGCGTCTGCGATATTTCGTATAAAGACAAGAAGGGGAAGTATCAGGGATCGACGGGTATCACGCATTCCAAAATAGAGCAATAAGACTTAACAAGTATTAATGATTAAGGGACAAGTTCCGAAACTTTACATAAGTATAGAGATAGAAGGAGGATAAATTGAAAGAATTGCGTCTTCATGGACGCGGTGGACAGGGAGTAGTTACAGCGGCCGAATTAATCGCCCAGGCAGCCTTTGCC
>JAAYTW010000043.1 GCA_012517955.1 Candidatus Zixiibacteriota bacterium
CGAGAGGGAACCGACCTTGATTTTGATGATGTTAGAATCGGCCCCGAAATCTGGCTGAATCGAAATCGCTGTATTATTTGTTATAAATGCGTCCGTATCGCCCGCGACCTGGCCGGCAGTACTGATATTGGTATGTTCAAGCGCGGCGCTTTCGCGCATATCGATATCCCGCAGGAAATCCAATACGCTAATGAATTTTCCGGCAACACGGTCGAATATTGCCCGGTTGGCGCCCTGATGTCGGATTCCTTCCGCTATAAAGTCCGCACCTGGCTGATGCAGCGGACGCCTTCCGTTTGCTGGCTTTGCCCTGATGGCTGCAATATCACTGTCGAACAAAGACTATCGCATATATACAGACATTCATCTCGACGTAACGATAATATCGATGGCGGATTCTTATGCGATAAGGGACGTTACGCGTTTGACCTGACCAGCGGCAGAGAACGTATCCATATCCCTCAAGCAGTCGTTAACGGCCAATTCAAAGATATAAGTTACGATGAAGCTTTGGCGCTGGCTTTACACCATCTCGGCGAGGAAAAAGGGGAATCGGCGGCTTTGTTGCTTGATACGGCCGTTACCAACGAGGAGGCGTATTGCGCCGCCGAATTTTTCCGCGAAAATTATCCTGGTTCACAAATCGCGATTTCATCGGCGCATATCTATGATGCCCCTGATTGTGAATCCAACCTGGGATTGGCCGTTCCCATTCTCGAGCTCGAAAAAGCCGATTTGATAATTCTGGCTGGATGCGATCTTGAAGTGGAACATCCGATAGTAGGGTTGCGAGTTAAGAAATTGATAAACAAGGGTGTTCCCGTATATCACATTGGTTCTCGACGGGTGACTCTGGGAAGATTTCCCGTTACAAATATTCTCACGGGTGTCGGCGAGGAGCATCTTACAATCGGCGATATTATTGAGACCGGTTCGCGGAGCATTTTGGACTCCGAAACATTAAATAAAATTCAAAGCCTTTTACAATCGGCGAAAAACATTCAGATTCTTTCTGGTATTGATTATCTTGATAATTCTAATCGGAAATCATTCGGCGATTCGATAAAATCGCTCGTCACAAAATACTCGGCTCATTGGTCAATCCTGCCGGAAGACAGTAATTATCTGGGCGTGCGTCTGGCGGCCAATCCAAACATTTCGCTTGAAAAGTTAATCGATAAAGCGGAGCAGGGCGAAATCAGGACATTATTAATGGCGGGCGGCAATCCGGTGAATATCTATCCCGATAGAAAACGAATCGCGGCAGCTTTCAAGAAAATCGATTATATCATCTATTGGGGCGCTTATCCCAATTCGAGTTCTGACCTTGCAAGCTTGATTTTCCCCCAGGCTTTGCCCCCAGAAAAAGCTGGATCGTTTGTCAATCTCGAACGCCGGATTCAGTTCATGAAAGAAGCTTATCCCACCGATAGAGCGATAACATCTTTGATAAAATTACTAACCGATATAAAAATCGAACTGGGCGGGCATTTATATTATTCGGCAAGAGAAGTATTTACAAAAATGGCGGAGAAAGTAGATTCATTTAAGGGCCTATCCTATGGTTTTTCTGAAGGAATGATTTTACCCGGCGATAAATTGCCAAGCCGCGTAACGTTGAACGATTACCAAATTAAACCTCCGGCCGAATATCCTTTTGTGTTAACATTCGCGAAAAGCGTCTATTACGGCGCTTCGGGGATGACAATCCGGTCACAGGTGTTGTCAAAACTCGCGCCACCTCAGAGGTTGCATATTGAGCCGACTGACGCCTCTCGCTTGAATCTGGCGGCTTACGATAAAGTTATAGTAAAAACCCAATCGGATTCCGGCGATTTCACTTTGGTCATTGATGACAAACTCGCGCCGGGACAATTGCTGATATCGGGATTTGCGGTTGATAATCCGCCCAATAAATTTATGATTGGCCCTAATCGGCCTGTTTATGCGAATATTGTAAAAGCTGATTGATTAAGGACGATGACACTAACGTTGATAATAATTCAAATAATTAAAGTAATCGCGATATTTGTGGGTCTGCTAACCGCGATTGCTTATACCACTCTGTTTGAACGCCGAATGGTAGCTTTTATTCAAGGCAGAGTAGGTCCAAACCGGGTCGGCCCGGCCGGACTGTTTCAACCAATCGCCGATGCTATCAAGCTGCTTTTCAAAGAGGAATTTATTCCTGATAAGGCCAACAAAGTGCTGTTTTCGATAGCGCCGTTATTGTCGTTTACGACCGCGGCGATGGCGATTGCCGTTATTCCCGTCGGCGATTCGATAACTATCGGCGGATACCAAATAGATTTAGTGATTTCTGATTTGAATGTCGGGATACTATACATATTCGCGCTTAGTTCTTTGGCGGTGTATGGTATCGTGCTGGCCGGGTGGTCGTCGAATTCCAAGTATTCGCTTTTAGGTGGATTGCGTTCATCCGCGCAAATGATAAGCTACGAAATCGGCTTGGGATTGTCAGTAGTAGGTGTTTTAATGCTTTCTGGCACGTTCTCCATCGCCGAAATAGTAAGACAACAGAGCGGTTCAATTTTAAATTGGTATTTTTTCAAACAGCCGATAGCTTTTTTCCTGTTCTTCGTTTCCGCCATAGCCGAAAGCAACCGTATTCCTTTCGACCTTCCCGAAGCTGAATCCGAACTTGTCGGAGGCTATAACACTGAATACGCTGGAATGCGTTTTGGATTATTCTATTTGGCGGAATATTGCAATATGATTACTATTTCAGCGTTGGCGGCCAGCCTGTTTTTTGGCGGCTGGTCTGGGCCGTTTTTGCCTCCGATTATTTGGTTCTTGATTAAAGTCGTGATTTTCCTGTTCGTTTTCGTTTGGGTCAGAGGCACTCTGCCGCGCTTTCGCTACGACCAGCTTATGCGGTTCGGCTGGCTGGCGATAATTCCTTTGACTCTGGTTAATATATTGATTACCGGTTTAGTGATGGTTTTAAAAGGATAGACAAGTATGTGGGAAATGATTAAATCGATATTCTTTGCCATTCCCCGCGGACTGTCCGTCACTTTTAAGTATTTTCTGAAAAAGAAAGTTACCGTAAAATATCCGGATGCCCCGCCGGTATTTGAGGACCGCTATCGGGGTTTGCATTATCTTACCCGTTATCCCGATGGCAAGGAACGTTGTGTGTGTTGTGGGTTGTGCGCCGTTGCTTGTCCGGCTGATGCTATCTACATGGAGCCGGCCGAAACCGAAAAAGGGGAAAGGTACGCGAAAGTATTCGAAATCAACGAGCTAAGATGTATATTCTGTGGCTATTGCGAGGAGGCTTGCCCCGAAGAGGCGATATTCCTCGGCCACGAATTTGAGTTCTCGTCGGGCGATAGGGGCGATTTTATCTATACTAAAGAAATGCTTTTGGCCAATTTCGATAAAATAGAAAAAGATAGAGTGGCGAAAAATATTAAACCGTTTATCAGGCAGGAAAAATACCAATTTAAGAAACCGGCGGATCCTATTCATTAATATGGCAAACGTGATATTCTACATACTCGCGATAATAGTCCTGGCTTGCGGATTCATGGTGGTCACCCGTAAAAACGCGATTAACGCCGCCCTTTATCTGGTGGTGGCCATGGCCGCGATTGCCGGATTATTCGCGCAGCTTGGTTCGTTGTTTATCGCCGCTCTTCAAGTGATAGTCTATGCCGGCGCGATTATAGTCTTGTTTTTGTTTGTCATTATGATGCTTAATCTGAAACGGGATGAATTCGGTTTCGATAGTCGGCTGTTCCAACGGCTCTTCGGGCTGATTCTTGGAATCATCTTTATAATTCAACTTATATTGATAGTGTCGCGTTTCCGCCCCGGCTTGCCCGCCCAGGCGATTGACCCGGCCATGGGAAACGCGGCCGCGATGTCTAAAAAGCTGTTCATGCAGTATTTGTATCCATTCGAAATAGTATCGGTATTGCTTCTGGCGGCGCTGATTGGCGCGGTTGTAATGGCCAGTAAAAGGAAAGATAGGTAAGCGATGGCTCCCTTGGCAAATTACCTGGTGCTGGCGGCGATTTTATTCGCGCTGGGAGTATGGGGTGTGCTTCGCAACCGCAACGCGCTGATTATCTTTATGTGTATCGAGTTAATGTTGAACGCGGTTAACCTGACTTTCATGGGTTTCTCGGCTTACCTAAACGATTATTCCGGTCAGGTGTTCGTGTTTTTAATCATGGCGGTCGCCGCGGCGGAGGTCGCCGTGGGACTGGCGATAATCGTTTCGATATTTCGCCATAAAGAAAATGTTAATGTAGATGAAATAAACGTGATGAAATGGTAACATGCTGATGCAACTCTGGATAATATTTATACCGCTTTTTCCATTACTGGGCTTTCTGATTCTGGGCTTGAGCAATAAGAAATTATCAAATAAAGCTGTTGGATTTATTGCCTGCGGTTCGGTAGCGTTATCGTTCATATCGGGATTGGTATCATTTTTAGGCATATTAGGGATGTCTCCGGGAACCCGAATTATCAATGCCCGTC
>JAAYTW010000044.1 GCA_012517955.1 Candidatus Zixiibacteriota bacterium
AAGCCGAAAGGATTCCATCAGCATAGATAACCTCCCAGACCAATTCAATCACCGCGACCTTCTGGGATTCGTCGTGGTTTTTATTGATTATCCTGGCGAACCCATATAAATCGAGGCTGTTTTTGATTTCCTGGCGCGTGATTTCAAACAGCTTGTCAATCTGTTTATCGTTTATCTTGAATCGTTTTTTTATAATATCTATGATGCGCGCTTTTTCACTATCACCAAAATTATCATCACAATTGGCCATCTCAATCAGCAGTGCGCAGGTGGCGATTTGCAGTCGACGGCGATTATCATCAGACGATTTCTTGTTATCAAGCGCTAGGTATTTTTCGAAATATCCCTTAATGGAATTCAGCATAAGATTTCCTGATAAAACCTGATAAGAGCGGGGAAACCACTTTCGGCCGTATTATCCGGGATGAAACCGCCAAAGCGTTTTGCCCTTGCTTTGAATCGCCGACTATTTTTATGGCCCATGATTCCTGAGACCGCAAAATGCCGCGGGAATTATGCTTCCCGCGGCTAAAGTCGAAAACCGCCAGGATAATTCTCCCGTCACTTTTTCATCAACAATCTTTCGTATTCGTCTACCAGCTGTGAGAAAATTTTTATCGTATTGTCGAACGGCTCGGTGGTTGTCATGTCCACTCCGGCTTTTTTGAGGATATCCACAGGGTAAGCGGAGGAGCCGGTTTTGATGAATTCATTGTAAGCTTTCACCGCCTTTTTGTCGCCCTCCATGATTTTCTTGGAAAGCATCTGCGAGGCGGCGTAGCTGGTGGCATATTGATATACGTAATACATCTTGTAAAAATGGTCTATCCGTAAACCACCCAAATCGCGATCCGGCGGGATATAGATATCAGGGCCATAGTATTTCTGATAAATTTGGCGATAGAATTGACGTAGGGAGTCTGTCGATAAAGCACCGCCTTTTTCCACGGTTTCGTGGATTTTCAGCTCGTATTCGGCAAACCATACCTGAGTGTAGAACGTTCCGATAATCTGGTCGATATAGTAATTCAGCAAGTACAATTTTTCGTTTTTGTCTTTGGCGTGCGCCAGGGCATATTTGATCATGATAGCCTCGTTGCAGGTGGATGCCACTTCGGCGGTAAAACGAGAATGGCCGGCGTAAATATATGGTTCGTTGCGATAAGTATAATAGTTATGCATCACATGCCCCATTTCATGCGCCAGCGTAAACACTTCGCTTAAGGTACCGTTAAAATTCAATAGCATCACGGGGTGAACCATATACGATCCCCAGGTATAACCGCCCGATTCCTTGCCCTGTGTTTCGTAGACATCAATCCAGCGCGAATTGAGCACGGTCTGAACATCTTTTATATACTGTGGACCCAGCGGCTTAAGTCCTTCCAACATGAATTTTTGGGCTTCCTCATATGTGAACTCCATCTTGTATTCCGGCACAAGCGGTACGCCCAAATCGAAACCGAACAACGTATCGACGGCCAATACTTTCTTGCGAAGAGCCATGTATTTATGCAGCGGAGCCAGGTTATTATTGGCCGCTTTAATCAGATTATAAAAAACTTCGGGGGGTATATTATCGCCATCAAGGGCGCGTTCGAGACAGGAATTATATCCGCGGGCTTTGGTGTAGAATATATCACAATCGACAGAGGCCGATAGGGCGCCAGCCAAGGAGTTTTTATATTTATGATAAACATCGTTGATTGCCTGGCTGGTGCGTCGGCGAAGTTCTCGGTTGGGTGATTCCATTATCTGGGCGGCCCGACCGCGTGTCAGCTCGATTTCCTGGCCGTTTTCATCTATGATGTTGGGGTATTTGATGTCGGCGTTGTCTATCATATTGAAAATGTTCTGCGGACAATCGGTGACGGGCGCCGCCAGCGCCAAAACTTCCTCGACCTCCGGCGATTTTATATGAGCCTTACGTCTAATGATGTCATCGAGGTAAAATTTATAGATGGCCAGCTTGGGGTCGGAGGCCAAAAACGCTTTCAGGGTAGTATCCGGGATAGTGAGAATCTCGGGTTCGATAAAAGCCGACACTTGATTCACCTGGGCGTACAATCCATACGCTTGCTTACGCATTCCCTGATATTTAGCCTCCCGCTGGTCTTCATCGAATTTCAACGCCGAATAGGCATACAGCCGATGCGCCCGCATGTTAAGTGTATCGTTCAGGGCCAGACATTCGGCCAAAATTCCGGCCGATTCGGCCAGTTTTCCCTGATATTTCAGCATATCGGGGATCCGCGCTTTAAGGGCGTCGAATTCGACTTGCCACAGCGAATCGCTTTTAAAGAAATCGCTTAAATCCCATTTGTACTTGTCCGCGATTTTATCGCGGGTGGGGGCCTCCTTGACTTGCGCCATTACAGCCGTCGATAATATTATCCCCAGCAGAATCGACGCGGTCGTTCGAAACATTTTCATTACACAGCACTCCTTTGTGATTAGATTACAGCTTACCTATCCATTGGGCGCAATATACCTATTTAGTTTACGGAAAGCAAAAGCTGTCGTTACAAAATATTTATAGAAAGTGCAGTGCGGTTGCAATGAGATTGGTGAAGATATCAGTGTTGAGTTGGGTCAAGTTATAGGATGAAAACGCAATCGAATATGCAGTAATCACTCCCGATTCATATCAACATAGTATATCGCCAATTGGGCTACCGCTGTGCCGGGAAGTCGATTGTTTACTATACTAAAGGCTCTTCTTAGGTTTCCATGTTGGTAGATAATCAGCCCGTTATTTTCCAGGTTGTTGTTAATGTAGTATCTGATAAGCCGGGCTACATCCGCTTTGATTGTAGTCTGCCCGCAAGTATCAATATGGGCCATACAACTAATTGTATCCGCGAAATCTCCGCCTGGATGAGTCCAGGGGCCGCTCCAGCCGATATTGCCCGTCGGCGACCAATTGCGGGTTATGGGGCATATTTTTAGACGTATCGGGCGCTCAAAAGCAACGGGAGTGTTTACCCTGAATCTTAACTCAGCGAATGTAACGATTTTGGTGGTATCCATCTCGGTGGGCAAATCAAATCGTAACAATGCCCGAACATCGGTAGCATCTTCGGGATTAACGATTGTGGCCGCCTGGTTGATATTTACGATTAATGAATCGAGCGCATGACCGGAGTTTGAGACTAACACCACAATGGTCATGACCAGCGCTAAATGAAATATTCTATTTCTTAACATTGTATTATCCTCCC
>JAAYTW010000004.1 GCA_012517955.1 Candidatus Zixiibacteriota bacterium
CCTCTCCCACGGGGAGAGGGAGTAAAGGTCTCGGAAATCGTGGCGCCCGAGCCGCAAAAAAGAGGTTCCTAAAGGCACCGAAAAAACGGCAGATGTGGACATCTGCCGGGCACAGAATATCCTGTAAATATGCTGGCATTTAACGAATAATCATCGCAAGGCGGGGTAACCCCCTGCCTTTTTATTATCTGGTTGTCTATAAAAAATGCCATTGCAATATCTTTCCCTTTAGCGTAAATATAACTAAATCCCCGCGGAAAGGAATGCCAGATGAGATGCTGGAGTGTTATAATTGTGGTCGCGATTGCAATCGTGCTATCCGGAGGATGCGTAAAGATGAATCAACAGGTCGATCCGGTTGCTGAAAAAGCGAAAGTCGAAAAGGTAATTAAAGATTCTATCAGGTGGGCAATCAATAAAGATACGACCTTATCCTATAGCTGTTACGCCCACGACTCATCGCTGTTCTGGTTTTCGCCAGACAATGCGGGGACTATCGAAGGGTACGAGCAATTTGTCAAGTTGACCGAAGAAGTGTTTATGAATTCCGCCTTTAAAGCGATTCGCTCCGATTTTAAAGATTTGAAGATTACTTTTTCGCATTCGGGCGATTGCGCCTGGTGGTCGTGCTATTTGGATGATATAAACGAATGGGATGGCAAACCGGCCAATTGGATAAATGTCCGTTGGACGGGCGTGCTGGAGAAAATCGATGGAGAATGGAAAATCCGGCAGATGCATTTTTCGCACGCCCTGGAGGATTTTAAGAAGAGTTAGTTCAGAAAAACGAAAAAATACTTCTTAAAATACCTATTTCCGCTTTTCCTGAATCGACCTAACGAAACGAAAAAGCATAAGCGATACTCCGCCGCCGCCGGCCTCCCATAACTGCGCTAATTTCCCCTTTTGCTGAACCATATACCAACGCCTCTTATTGCCGCTCTGTCGAATCGTGCCCAATTCCTCTGCAATCCAAAGCTCCTTCCTTTATCTTCAGCCTCGCTTTCCCCCAGCTCGCCCGCAGATAACCATTCCTAAAGCTTCAGGTCAGTCTAAATATCAACGGAGGCATGATATATTTAACATAATTACTTTCCGCAATTCGCCGGGGGTTCCGGCCGTAATCAGGGGGATACCATTTCCCTCCCGTTTCCACGCTTTCTACTGAATCCTCTTGACTTTAATCCGGGGCGTTGTAAAATTATCTTACAGTTTTTGTCTGACATCCGTGTATCAGCGCTTCGAAAGGAGGATTCCCGCCATGAAGTTGAGAACCACATGGATTGTTGCGGCCGTCTGTCTGCTGGAAGGCGCCGCTCAACTATCGGCACAATCGGCAAGAGCCTATAATTTTTTTATTTCAGGTGAATATGGCTTTGCCGTTTCGCCCGAGGATTTTACCGACTACTATACAAAAGGGATAGGATTTGGCCTGGGAATTGAATATCCTGTATCGCCTAACTGGTCCATAATCGGTTTATTTGATATGAAATTTTTCGGGCCCGATGGCGGCATGATTGCCGATTGGTGGGATGATGAAGGGGAATATCCGAATTCCACGAATATCGAGGTTAGCGACGGTCGTTTGACTGCAGGGACAATCGCTTTTCTCGGTAAAGGATGTTTAAAAAGCGCCGGCTCTACATTTTATCCTTACCTCAAGGGCGGGTTCGGTATCACTATCGCCGGCGCCGATGAGATTAAAGTATCGTTTACCAACTCGATTGGGGATCCTCAAACGTCATGGGAAGCCGGAGCCGAGAATGCTACGAATATCTCGGTTATACTCGGTTTTGGCGCCGAAAAGAAGCTGGGTACAGGTAATTTATCCATTTTTTTCGATGCCGGAATTCACATGATTATGCAGGAAGATGTTAATCCGACGGTGGCGCCGATTACAATCGGGGTGAAATTTTAAATTTGGTTGCCGGTTAACGTTATATAAAAAAACAGGAACAGAATTGCTCCTGATTTTTTAATGAAGCTTTTTCGCTTATTTAGGATGGATAGAAGTTGTTTGCCAACCAGAAATCTTCTTGAAGCAATTGCTGTTGTCGAACTAAAAGCTCGTAATGTCCCGATTCCCATTCAGCCAGCTCGGCATAGAATGCTTTTACCACCGGATCGGTGGCTTTTTGAGATTCTGTTCTATAAAATTCGATTGCATTCAATTCCAACTGCGCCCCAACTGATAGAGCCGTCATTTCAAGATGAGCCTTGCCCAGCCGCTTTTTGAATTCGTTCGAAAAAATCGGGCTTTTTCCGGGACGCGATTTAGATTTCCCCAGTTTTACTTTCTTGTCAGGTTTACCGGTTTTTAAAAATGATTGATATTGGGCTTTCAGATAGTCCAAGTGTATCGATTCGTCTTTTGCCAGCGAGATAAAAACCTCTTTGCCTTTCTTGTCCTTAGTATTTTTGGCGGCCAACATATAAAAATTATGTCCATCCGCCTCGGCCTGCATGGCCTTTTTCAGGCCTTCGATTACTCTCGTTGTCCCTTCCATGCTGTGCTCCTCTGTTCCTGTCAGATTACTTTCCGGAACATTTAATTGCTTTCCAGGTCAAATTCGATGAAATCGAACCAGACGCCCATGCCGGTAAGCGCATCGATTTCGGCTTTCACGATTGCCTGATGACCCTCTTCAATTTCCAAAAAACGCGCGAACATCTTTCGAGGTTCCGCGTCCATCTCGTCGACCATCCGCCTATAGAAATCGCTGGTTTCCATCTCGATATCAAGCGCCCTATTGAGAAGCTGCAGCTCCGCCCCTCGATCGGTTTCTTTGATATGGCCGCGCAATTTTGCAAGGCCGTTCGCGATTGTGCTTTTTGATGGTACCGATGTTTCCAGCTTGCCAAAATCGAGGTCACCCTGTTTTCGCCAAAGTTCAAGTCGTGAATTAAGATAATCGACATGTTGTTGCTCTTCATCGGCCAAAGCCTTGAATACTCGTTTACCAACCTCATCGCCGGCCTTGTTAAAAGCTTGCCGGTAAACATCGCGAACCCTGTTTTCGAATTCAATTGCGGTTTTAATCGCTTTTTCCACATTCATGATTTAACTCCCATTCCCAGCGGCGCATGAACATCGCTGTTGGGTTGATATTTGTTCCGTTTTCCAAAAAAGATAAACCCATAAAGGTTTATCCGCAACTATAATATAAACCAAGATACGCTAAGGATTGATTCGCATGGGGAGGATTACTGTGGTAATCCCTTTCCATTGAAGCCGGCGTTGAATGGCAAACGAAGTTTCATTGTGCAGAAAGCGATGATAAAACTTTTCCAACATGAATGTCAGTTGACCGGCAAATACCGTAGAGTGGGGGAATTCTTTGCTTGCCTGTTCGCAGAGTTCGCTGGCGGATTCGACGACATCGGTACCAACAGCCATTCTGTAATCGGCGGCAAGTCCCATTTTTCTGGCGAGATTTACGTATTTCTCAAGGGTTTCTTTGGTCGAATTCATTAGAGCATCAACATCTTCCGACCCCTTAAAGGATCCTGAATCAACCACAGCCACTGACACAAAAATAAAGTTTTTGTAAACATGTGGAAAATTCCGAATCACCGACAGAAAAGTATGAATCCCGAAACCATTGTAACCCGCCACCAATTGTATGGCGGTAAATTCTTTGGTATCGATTTTACTGGGGACGGGGGATCCGAGCACCGGAATATCTTTGAGCATGGTGTCGAACTCATCCATGGCTTTTTTCACTTTATTGTAATGGCTACGGATTAAATAGCAAAAAAAGATAAATACGGATGTAACCAAAATAGTTATCCAGGCGCCTTCGATAAATTTGACCACGATGGTTACAATCAGAATCGTCATACAGAGAATAAGTCCTATTATATGAACGCTTAAATGCCTAAACCATTTTTTATCTCTATGGCGCCTTTGAATAAAATAACGGGACATGCCAAGTTGCGATAATGTAAAGGTTAGAAACACATTAATCGAATAAAATACTACAAGTATAGATACCTTGCCGCGCGTGGCAAACAGCAAAATCAGAGAAGCGATTCCCATCAACAACACACCATTTTGAAGAGACAATCTTTCCGAAAGGGACGACAATCTTCGCGGCAGCCAATAATCGATAGCAAGGTTGGCCATCACACGAGGTCCGCCGATGAAACCGGTTTGTCCGCCTACCATCAGCAACGCCCCCTCAGATAAAATCGTAATTAAGGCGAGAGCGTATCCCAGCGGCCAACCCGAAAATATCATATCGGCGATTACGGCATTCAGGGTCCGCCCGTCGGCGGGCTTTACATCTAATAACAGGTAACAGATAAGCAAACCACCCGCGACCGAAGCCAGAGATACCGCCGAATAAGCCATGGTTCGTTTTCCTGTTTGAATTTTCGGCTCCCGCATAATCTGCAGGCTGTTTGATACGGCTTCCAGACCAGTGTAAGTCCCACCCCCAAGCGAAAACGCTCGAAGCAGCACCACCACAATCGCAAACAAACCGATACTTGAAAGGTCATGCTGAAAATTCGCATTGAGCGCCGTAAGTTTGGGTCCAATTTCCAACATATGGCTGAATATCCCATACCCCAGCATCAAGGCATGCGTTGCAACGAAGGTGAGGAATATAGGCGCCAGCATCTTAACGGATTCTTTTACGCCTCGCAGATTCAATATTATCAGAATAATCATCGTTAGGGCCGCGAATGGTATTTTGAATTTATGATATTCAAGCGGCATAAAACTGAATAGGGCGTCCGCGCAGGAAGCGATTGAGACTGTTATAGTCAGCATATAATCAACCAGCAAGGCGCATCCCGAGACAACGCCGGCTTTCTCGCCAAGGGTTCGCGAGGCTACGACATAACCGCCGCCGTAGGGGAAATGTTCGATTATCTTGGAATAGGTAAAGGCTATCACAAAGACCGTAATCGCCGTGGCCAAAGCCAAGGGCAGGGCCAGATAGGTATGGCTCCCCAGAGCGCGAAAGGCCTCCTCCGGACCGTAGGATGACGACGATAAACCGTCCGCCCCCAGGCCGATCCAAGCCAATATCGGAATAAGCGATATTTTATGAAACAAGGATGGATCGGTTATATTCCGGGGAGCTCCAACCAGGGCGCGGCGTATTTTTTGTCCAAAAGTCAAAGCAGCCATTTAGCCAATTCCAACTCGATTCCAACGCGAACATTAACACGTACCTGTTCCATATAGCTTGCGATTATAATAGAACATATTATCGGATGCAAATCAAATTGTATTTATTTGACTTCTGAAGGTTTAGAGGTATTCGAGGGTGGCGGTGACTCATCAAATTTTAGCTTGCTAATACTTTCAATACGAAGTATAATTTATTGGTATGACATACCAAAAGACGAAAACGCCGAAAATTTTTGATTCCGATTCATATACTAAGTTATTGCAGGGCAAAACCATATCACCAATGGAGGAAATGTATCAGCCCGATAAGGATTTAAGCGGCCAAAGGAGGCCGTGAATCGTATAATCTACTGAAGGCCATTGGGCCGATTTCCGGAGAGACTGCCGATCCGGAACACTTTTTGGTAATTAAGTTGTTGGTGGTTTAACAGGATGCGAGATAACGGTCTATCGAGACCGTCAGCGAAAGGAGTCAAACATGAAAATTATCGTAACCGCCAGACACTTCGACTTAAACGAAAATCTCAATAGTTACGCGACTAATGAGATAAAAAGGTTGGAAAAGTATTTTGACCATATCATAGAAGCTCATCTGACCATGTCAATCGAAAAGACAAGGCAAATAGCCGATTTGTCGGTTAAGGTATATGGGACGGTCCTGACCAGCAAAGCAAAAACCTATGATATGTATGTGGCTATTGAGCAGGTCGTTTCCAAGATGGAGACCCAAATTAAAAAATACAAATCCAAGCTAAAAGATAAAAAAGCCGCTCGCAAGGAACCACCCAAAACGCGCCCGGTTCCTAGTCAAGTCGGCGGCGATGAGGACGAAGCCGAGTTTTAGCTTATGCCGACATTAAGCGTTGAATATCTCCTAAAAGAAAAAAGCCAATTTCTTGAGCTTTTCGTGCTCAATGGCGGCGAGTGTTTAAAAAAACCAATTCCCAACAACCAGATTCAGCGCCCCGGATTGGCTTTGGCTGGATACACCGACCGATTTTCATATTGGCGGACGCAGGTATTGGGAAAAACCGAAATCGCCTATCTTAACAACTTATCAGAAACGTCGCTTACCGAAACATTAAATCGTTTTTTTGCTTTTGATATACCTCTGGTAATCATATCCAAAGCACAGCAACCGCCTGCCAAGCTGATTGAGATAGCCGCCAGTAAAAACATACCGGTTCTGCAGACTAATCTTTCTACTACCGACTTTATTATCCGATTAAGCAGTTATTTAGACAATCTTTTCGCGCCGCGGACTGCGATACATGGCACCCTCATGGATGTTTACGGGGTCGGTATGCTCTATACCGGAAAATCCGGCATCGGCAAATCGGAGTGCGCTCTCGATTTGGTGGAACGCGGCCATCGTTTGGTCGCCGATGACGTAGTCAACATCGTTAAAAAAGCGCCGGATGTCATAGTCGGACAGGCTGATGAACGTCTTGGTCATCATATGGAAATCCGCGGTTTGGGCATTATCAATATCGAAAAGCTATTCGGTATTCGATCTATCAGGATGCAGAAGCGCATTGAGGTCGAAGTCCGCCTTGAACTTTGGGACAACAAAGCCGAATACGACCGGGTGGGTATCGACGAAACATATACGACTATTTTGGGGGTCGAAATCCCAGTAGTGACAATACCCTTATCTCCCGGCAAAAACATCACCGTTATTTCTGAAGTTATCAGCATGAACCACATGCTTAAGGTATATGGCGAAAATTCGGCGGAGAAGTTCGTCCAAAGGCTATCGGAAGAACTGGCTCGGCGAAAACTGACCAGCCAGTACCTCGAGTCCGATATGGAATAATCAGCGCTATTTTGCCTGATTCGGTTATTTATTGTTTCTATTTAAAACGCCAGGGGTTATCTTTATTTATTTCTGCCGAAAATTATATTGACAAATAATATGGATGAGCAAAACGAATAACGGACTAATATCCCTAAATAAAAAATGCGAGAAGGTGGCGATGATTAAATTCTGTTTTGGTATCCACAACCATCAGCCGGTCGGTAATTTCGATTCCGTAATCGAGAAAGCTTTCAATCAGTGCTATTTCCCATTCGTAAAATTACTGTCAGAATTTCCCCAGATAAAGGTAACGCTTCACAATACCGGAATTCTCTGGGATTGGTTTGAACAACATAATCCCGAGTATTTCGAATATCTCAATAAACTGGTCGCCAACGGCCAGATAGAATTTTTAAGCGGCGGCTATTATGAACCGATATTACCGGCGATTTTCGATTCGCATAAAAAGGGCCAAATTAATAAACTTAATGATTATATCCGGAATAAATTCAAGGTCAAACCGCGCGGTATCTGGGTTGCCGAACGAGTGTGGGAACCGAGCTTGGCCGGCGCTATCGCCGATTGCGGTATCGAATATTCAATACTGGATGATACCCATTTTCGCTGGGCCGGACTTAAATCCGAACAGCTAAACGGCTATTTTATTACCGAAGACCAACATAAAAAACTGGCGCTCTTTCCGATTTCCAAAGAATTGCGTTACGCTATTCCATTTAAGCCAGTCGAAAAAGTTATCGATATCCTGAAGAATCTGGCCGAACGTTTCCCCGGTAAACTGGCAATCTACGCTGATGATGGCGAAAAATTCGGCAGCTGGCCCGATACTTATCATACCTGCTACGAGGAAAAATGGTTGGCTCGTTTTTTCGAGGCCCTGTCTAAAAATTCCGATTGGCTGCAAATCTGCTTTTTTAGCGAGACACTCGACACGGTCGAACCGAACGGACGCGTCTATTTACCGACAGCATCTTACGCCGAAATGGGCCAGTGGTCGCTTCCTCCCGATGGGTTCAAGCATTATGAGGAGATGGAGAAATTGGTTAAAGACCAGGGGCTTTCGGAAACTCACGGCTATCTTGTCCGCGGCGGATTCTGGCGTAATTTCATGACCAAGTACCCCGAATCTAATAACATGCATAAAAAGATGTATCGAGTCGCCGCTAAAATCGATTCACTTAAAAAGGGCGGAAAATCTCAATACCAATCAAAACTTGCCGATGCGGAAGATTTACTATATCAAGGCCAATGCAACTGTCAATACTGGCACGGCGTTTTCGGCGGGCTTTATCTGAATCACCTTCGTTATGCGGCCTACAACAGGTTAATCCGCGCCGAATCCATTGTCGATAGTCTGGGCGCCTTGCCGAAATCCGGCAAAATCGATTTAGCCGATTTCGATGATGATGGCCGGAAGGAGGCGCTTATCGAGACCTCACTTTTGGATGCCTATTTCTCGCCTCGATTTGGTGCTTCGATGTTTGAACTGGATTTAAAAGACCGCGGCTTGAATTTACTCGATACGATGACTCGCCGCCTCGAGGGCTATCACGACAAGCTCACCAAAGCCCAAAACAGCGACCAGGTCGCCGGCAAGACTATTCACGATCGTATCGAGGTCAAAGAGGCCGGTCTGGAAAAATACCTGATTTACGATTGGCATCGCCGGATTTCATTTGTCGACCATATCATGCCCAAAGGCACTGCTTTCGAAAAGTTCTCCGTCAATCAATATCACGAATGGGGCGATTTCATCCTCGAACCGTTCGAAATCAAAAATATCGATTCCGACAAAGAACACACCATAATTTTCGGCCGTGACGGCCATCTGTTTCGACCATCGGGAACGACCCCGTTACGAATTACCAAGCGGTTTATCATACCGAACGCTAAACAAGAAGTCGATGCGACCTACGTATTAGAAAATCTGTCGGAAACACCGGTCGATTTTGTCTTGGGAATCGAATTGAACTGGGCGCTTCTGGCCGGGGACGCTCCCGACCGCTACTATTATATCGATAACGTCGAACTGACCGACCGCAACCTTAAAAGCAAAGGCGAAAACCAGAACGTGAAAACGTTCGGTTTAGTGGATGAGTATCACGACCTTAATATAAAAATCACCCCATCCGAACCGATTACCCTTTGGCGTTTCCCGATAGAGACAGTCAGCTTATCCGAGGGCGGTTTCGAGCGGGTGTATCAGTCATCGCTGACCTGCCCCTGCTTTACGGTGGATTTGGGACCAAAACAGAAAAAGCAGCTTGGCGTGAGGATTGAGTTTTTAAGAAGATAACAGTTAATAAAAGAGCGGGAATGAATTATCCCACCCAATTCATTTTTATCAGTAATTTACCAGAAAAAGCTTGACATAAAACGAAATATTCGGTGTTGACGGACACTCAGAAAAAAACAGGCGGGATAATCCTTCGATTCCCGCCTTGAATTCTAAATTAATTTATAATCAGAGATCCCGACTTTAAAATTCTGCCAGTCTGAGCGTCGATCCAAAATCCCCATGAATTACCAA
>JAAYTW010000045.1 GCA_012517955.1 Candidatus Zixiibacteriota bacterium
AAGCGGCCGAAATTTGACACATTGGGCGGATCGGTAAAGTTTACATAGAGCCGGTAACCTTCATCCTCTTCCGAACCAAAGCCGCCCCCTTCCTGATACTCGGTCCTGACAGAATCGATAGTAATTGGCGTGGGTATATAGGAGGTCGCCCTATATGTAATGCTATCAATCGTTACGCTGGCGCAGTAGGTTCTGCCTATCTGTCCAAGCATATCCGGCGCGAAATATATTCCCGGCTGCGCTTCGGTAAACGTATCGACATGCCCGATATCATCAGTGACAGTAATGAAAGCTCCCGATATCATCGGGAAATCGTTCGGCCTAAAATAGTCTGTGGTTTTACTGATAGCTAACCATGATTGTTCTGGTTGGTCCGATATTACTCCTTCGATAACAAGACGAGGCTCCATGTTTTTTAAGTTGATATTAATGACCTCCTCGCAGCCCATGACAAGGGGTATAAACAGGAGGCCGGTTATAATCGCGATAGTCTTCATGTTTATTCGCATTGTATAGCTCCTAAAATTCTCTATTATATGTTATCGATGGGAAAAACGAGAAAAGGGCAATCTTGACCGCTTGAGTTTTAGTCGGATCATCTTTGTCTTTGCGGAATGAAATAGCATACGCGTTTTTCCTTCCATAAGCGTTATATAGCTAAAAATTCCAGCTCGACACCTCGCCCTTCCAGGTAAATCCGATATCGAGCCGATGGTAATTCGGCATCCGATAACCATTGCGGTCGGAGTACAAATTGATTATATGGCCATCTACGCCATATTTGCCGTATGGGAATGTTACCGCGTTGCCGGTCATGTAAACCCAAGAAAACGAAAAGTCCCAATGACTCGTCAGATCGTAAACCCCTGTCAATGAAACGTCGTGAGTCCTATCCTGCCGGGCATTATACCAATCGCCATCGTTGACCGCGGCAAATTTATTCTGGGTTTTGGAAAGAGTATAGCTTAGCCAGCCGTTCAGACGCCCGTATCTTTTCTTGATATATAATTCGATTCCATATGACCGAGCCTTGCCGAACACCAACTGCGACTCGACATATTTGTTGAAAAAGATGTTGGCCCCATTTTTCAAATCAACCTGATTGCGCATGTCTTTATAATATAATTCCGTCGACATCTCGTATTTGCCATCGGCAAGGTCGCGGAAATACCCTATCGCGAACTGGTCGGCGATTCCCGGTTTGACGATTTTCGTGCTGGGGTGCCAGAGATCGAACGGGGTTGTTGTCGTGGATGTCGAAATAAGATGCAGGTATTGCCGATTTCTCGAATATGAGGCTTTGATGGAACTGGATTCCGTTAAAAGATAATTCGCCGTTAAACGGGGCTCTAATCCGCCATAGTACTTGATAAGCTTGCCGCTCCCATAAGTGTTGGCCACAATAGGATTCCCCTGTTGGTCGAATACGAAATCTTCACCTGGTCCCAATACTGCGAAACCGCTGTAACGCAATCCATAATTGAGTTGGAAAATATCCGACAGTTTCCATTCATGGTTCAAATAAAACGCGTTTTCAAAGGCGTATTTCTTCTTCAACAATAATTCATTTATAGAGCCGCCGTCTTGGGCTTTGATTTCCCCCGGTACGAATGTATGATAAAAGGCGTGTGCTCCAAATTTTATTGTGTTCTTGCTGTCGGCGAAATACTGGAAATCCTCCTTCAGCGAATAGTTCTTTATCGATGAATATATATTCACGAGATCGTTGCCCTCGGTTATGCCGACATTATACTTAAACAAGCTGAATATCAACGTGGTGTTCGAAAAGAACTTGTGTCCGTATAGATGATTCCAGCGAACCGTGGCGGTACTGTTTCCCCAGTCGATCCCGAATTCCCCCTTATACCCGAGCACATCCTTGCCGAAATATCCCGAAAGATATATCCTGTCTTTTGCGCCTATCTGATAGTTGGTTTTCGCGTTCAGGTCGTAAAAATATAATTCCGACTTGCGAATACTTTCCTTGTTTGAGCCTCTTAGAAATAAATCGAAGTATGTCCTTCTGCTCGAAATAAAAAACGATGATTTATCCTTTTTAATCGGGCCTTCAATAAGGCCATGAGCCGCCACCAAACCGACTCCCGCGGAACCGTCGAAATTGCGAAGATTTCCTTCCTTCATCTTGATATCCAGCACCGATGACAACCGGCCGCCATATTCGGCCGATCCGGCCCCTTTGGTCAGCACGATATCTTTCACCGCATCGGTGTTGAAAACCGAGAAGAATCCCATCAGGTGCGAGGCGTTATAGACAGTGGCTTCATCTAAAAGAATTAAATTCTGGTCGGCGCCACCCCCGCGCACAAAAAACCCGGTATTGCCTTCGGCGGCCGCCTGAATTCCCGGCATCAACTGAATGGTTTTTAGAAGGTCCTGTTCGCCCATAATCACCGGAATTGTTTTGTACTGGGATGGCTTAAGTTTAAACGAACTCATTTCCGGTATTTTGATATTGTCATGAGCGCTTTCGGCGGTAACTACGATGTTCTGGGTCTTTATTGGTTCGACCGATAATTCGAAATCTATTTTCTGATCCCCGTATAAATTTATTTGTTCTCTTTTCGGACTATACCCAACCATCCGGATTACCAGATCATGCCCGCCTTCCGGAACTGTCAGCGAATAGAATCCATACGTATTCGAACTGCAACCGGCCTTCAATTGCTCGACATATATCGATGCCCCGATTAGCGCCTCGCCGCTTGACGAATCTTTTATATGCCCGCTGATAGTGTGCCGTTTCTCCGATTGCGAAAAAGCTGAATTTAATAGGCATAAAAACGCCAGCATCATTCCAAACAATATCCTCAACTTGTTCGTCCTTTTCCTTCCCAAAATGACCTCCCACAAATTTAGTGACCTAACCTACAACTCTCGATATTTTACGAATTATTATGGTAAACGGTTAGAAGTATTTTATCAAATATTTCGTTAACGTTTATTTAAATAGAAAAAAGGCGCCGGTTCTTCTAACGGCGCCTTGGTAATACTTGTTTATTTGTCGTCGCCGATTATCACCTGTCCCGATGAGGCCGCGCTGGCGATTGTCGGGTCGTACATGCATTCGGCCGCAACCGGTGGAATCGAAAACTCTCCAGCCGAGATAACCCTTATCAAGTAATGATAAGTTTGCTTTTGCCGCGCCCATAAATCACTGAACAATAGCACCCGATCGTCGCGGATATCCATATACGAAACTTTCCAATCATCGGCGGGCAACCAGGGCAAACGACCGCTGGTGGCCAATCGCGGATTTTCTATTTCAAAACCGGCCGGAAGCATGTCATTGATTATTACATAGCTCAAATCCTGAAAGGTTGCCACAATC
>JAAYTW010000046.1 GCA_012517955.1 Candidatus Zixiibacteriota bacterium
CTGGGCACGGAATATTGCGTCCGAGCTACCGCCTTAGACGCGCTTGCCGATAAATTCGAGGCGGTGGTTATCGTCGATGCCGTTAAAGGATTTGAATTTACTCCCGGAGATTCCAAAAAAGCCTTGGCCGAAATTAAAAAGGCGGGAGTATTCATATGCGAATCCAAAGAGATATGCGGATGAACAGACTTCTTTAATTTCCCCTTCCCCTTACGATTCAATATATTACGCCGAACGATTATTCTAATTTCCTCATTATATTTTGCCGATAATATTATAAAGGGGAGGAAATCGCCATGATGCTACATACAATCAACGGAATTCACGCCAGCCTGGAATTGATGAATAAAGCCGCGTATGAAATCTCCAAAGGAGTTGAGGACGGCGATATCGTCGGGGCTCAAATCGATGTTATCAAAGCTCAACGCTCTCTGGAGGCGAATCTCGCCGTACTGAAAACGGCCAGCCAGATGCAACATTCGATAATCGATATTCTCGCATAAAAATCACTTCGGATTTTGTATTTATACCGGCAAGCCGGCATCCAAATTATTAGAACCGATTGATATAATAAATAGACTTTTAGAGTCTTAATACGATAACCGAAATTTTGTAAAAAGATACAGAAAAAAGCTTGACAAAAATCCAATAACTCTTATTATTATGGCAATAAGGGTGAAACCTCCTCGTTTAGGTAGTTCCAGCCCCCCTCTACCTAAGCACCAGTTTCACCCTTGATTTTTTCCAAAATCTATCTTACTCTTATAGTATTTTCGGCGCGCGAATCAGGGATTTTCCAGAGAATAACCAAACCAACAACCAGCATAACAAGCAACGCCAATATTGCCAGACGATACTTAAACACGCCTATGGATGCAGCGAAATAGATGACCAACCCCCATATTATCGGACCAACCACCGCCGCCAATCTCCCCGAAAGCGCGTACAGCCCGAAATATTCCCCCAATTTCTCGTTATCGCCGACCAGATGAATCAATATCGGCCGCTCGGTGGTCCAAACGCCCCCCAATGCCGTTCCGGCCAGCGACCCCCACAAATAATAAAGCCCCTTGTTATTGAAAACGATTATCCCCATCAAGGCCACAATCCATAAGGACACTGCCCAAAGCAACATCGTTTTGGAGCCAAATTTCTGGGCCAATATTCCCCATATATACGAACCTATTACTGTGCAAAATGTCACGGCTATCAGATAAAGAGTAACTTCATCGAGACCGAATCGATTTTTCGCGGCGCCATCGAACCCTGCGGCATTGATTAGAAAGACGGCCATAAATAAAATCACGGTCTCCATCGCTTCGATTACAAAAAAACGGCCTACCAAAAGGCGAATCATGCCGGGTATTTTGGATGCCCTCTTCAGTGTCGCAATTAATCCCTTTTGGTATTTGTTGGCCGTCGATATCTTCGGTATTTCGGCATGATAATCTTTTACCCAAACAAATGTCGGAATCGAAAATCCTAAAAACAATATCGCGGTCCAAATATACGGCATATATATGAAAGAATTGGCGACCGATACCATAAATAATCCGGTAATGCTTCCCACATAACCAAAAGCAACCCCTATTCCCGATACATATCCGAGTTTGTCCGGGGCGGCCACCGCCGGCATCAAGGCGTTGTAATAAACTAAAGCCGCTTCATAAGAATAGATTGCGAAACAAAAACAGAGCAGCGCGAACCATATCTGATGCGTAAATGTAAGCAAAGCGGTCAGGATACAACAAACTATGGTGAATATTATCATTGGGAGTTTTCGCTGATTGCGCTGGTCGGCGATTACCCCCAATATCGGCATCGTGAACGCAACAATCACCATCGCCGCCGATCGTGATACCCCGACCATCAGGTCATTGCCGCCCAAAACATTAATTACGAAAATCGGAAAATATCGGGACACGACATTCATCGAGAAAATGGTATTGGCAAAATCATATCCGGCCCAGCTGACGACTTGCTTGTTCATTTCAACGCGCCCCTGATAACAATCGCCCCTACCGCGCAGCCGATAAAATCGGCAACCAGATCTTTCCAGGATGACTGTTCGCCAGGGGTTCTTTTGTCGATAAGCTCCTTGATTCCGCCCAGGCTTAAACCGGCCGAAAATCCAATTACGATTGCGTCATCGCGTTCGGTTTGAAAGTGGTTGTGAAAAACAAATGCCGTCGAGGAGACTATAGCCGCCGACATAGTAAAATGTTCGAATTTATCTTTGCCGATAATAGAATCGGTCTTGCCGCTTTCCGCAAAAATCGTTTGCGGTCCGGCGAAAATCAAAAACGCCGCGACCAATAACTTTTTGGCGATACTCCCGATAGCTGCTTTCATTTTCAGAACTGATAATATGCGGCTAATTCGAAAAATCCCAGGTCAACTGCCACCAGACATTCCCCGGAGGCATAAGATATTCGCCCCATATCGAATAGCTATTCCCACCGATAAAATCAAATACATTGGTTTCGATAACCCTGAATTCGACCGCTCCGAATCGAATTACCAGAGAGACATCCAGGTTAGCCGCCTGTTCATATGATGACCGTATTAATCCGAAATATTCACGGGCGCTGATATAACGCGCCTGAAACGCTGCCGCCAAGTCAATATCGCGCAAAACGTTTCGCACTTGGATTCGACCATCGGTATAAGCCAGCGCCTTAGGCGAATGTTTCATGCCCGCGCGCGGCTCCGATGGGTCATAGATGAAAAGGCTGACGCCGCTTGCTCCCTTATAGTACTTGGTCAATGGATATTCAACCTTGCCGGTTAGCGTGACTCGGTTGTAATTGATATTGATTGGATGGGTACTAAAAGTAAACGACGATTCCGATGTCACTTGAAGGACATCATCGAAAATCCGCTCCAGCGTAAAGCCGACACCGATATTGAATCGCCGTTCGGGTTTATACATGAAATCTACGTCGGCAAAAACCGCCTTTTTAGATTTTAGATTCTCGTCGGGTCGATAAGAATAAAAATTGCCTATCGTGCCTGTGGAAATTGTATAGGGTACGCTGATATTGTAATATCGCGAATATATATCCGGTTGAAAATCATAGTATCCCGCTGATACGGCCAGAATCCCAACATAGTTTATCGGACACGAATACACAATCGTCCCGGCTGGATAAAAACCCCCGATAGTGTTGTGCCTGGCCCTCAAAGTCGCTTTCAAATATTTAAGACTGTCGATATCTATCGAGTCGGAAACCGCAACGCCCAGTGTCGTCATTTTGGAATCATTGGAGTTGACTCCGCCCAATCGGTGATAGCCGACCCCTGTCGAAAATTTATAGTTGTTGTCGCCTTTTTTTATCCCGTAATCCGCTTGCGTCCCCGATAAATAATCTTTCAACCGGCTGCAATACGTGCGCGCGTCATCTACGATAAAATTATGATTTGCCTGGTAGTAGCTTTTTATCGCAAGTTCTTTTTCTTTATCAAACATATATCGACCGCTTACCTGATGGAAATTAACCTGTCTTTTTAATTTCAAATAGGGCTCAATGATTCTATCGAATTGAATTAATCCTTCATTGGCTTTGTGGTCGTAAAATATGTAGGCGATTTCGGCGTTGGGTTTGGGTTTGGCCGCAAACGCCCCGCTGACACCGAACGAATTATAGCCTCCTCCCGATTGATAGTAACTCGATCCTTTTTTGAATCCAATAATCAGATTGCCTGAAAGATTCTCGTTGAATCGCCGTGTAAATCGCCATGCCGACCTGTGGTAACCGTAAGGGCCGCCCGCTACAGTTATGCTGGATGGATTATCCGACGCCGTCCAGACCGCGCCGTTCAACGATAAATTTTCACCTTGGCTGAATAAATCGAGATTGTTCACGGGCGTCAGATAAAACCTGGCCACGTTTTCATACATAAAAGCATCAAGGTCGGCTCCGGTTTTAAAAGGAATATAATACCCCTGCTGAAAAACCGGCGTGCCGTTATATAAAACATTGCAGCCGCCCAGTAACAACGACTTGACCAGCATCTCAGGATGACCATCGGCGCCGTGCTGAAGCGACAATACGCCCGGCATGTACCTGAAATAATCGCCATAGCTTCTGGCGGCGATAAATGATTTATAATATTGGCTTAAAGATGTATCCGGTACGAAAATGAGCGGATTAATCTTATCGGCGTTTATTTTTAATGAGTCTATTGATTCCGCTGCCGTAGAATCCGGCAATGCCGTCGAATCGACCACACTTAAAGAATCCGTATAGGCCGAATCCATCGGCTCCGGCGCTTCTTGAGAAAATGCCACGCCGAACGATATAACAAGGATGATTACCGCGAATAGAGATATGGTTTTGCCACTTGCCATAATTTTACTACCAATGGTTCCGCCAATCCGAATATAAGCCCATTAAACCCCATATGCACCAATGAAAAAGCTATACCGCTGATAATTACCGGCCGCACCGCTCCCATGGAATAGCCCCAGGCTGCGTTTGTAATGATATCATATATAAACGTGACCACCACTCCGATTGCCGCGCAAAATACCATGCCCACATAATGATTACGATTCGCCAGAATCATTTTCCGGAAAATTGCGCCGGCAATTCCAAACATCATGAAACCCGCGATCTGGGCAATCCCAACAATCAATATTGTTTGAGGCCCGTTGGGATTAAATAGTATATAGATACTTCCCGCAACCAGAGGAACGACAATTCCGCCCCAGAATCCCAGG
This sequence comes from Candidatus Zixiibacteriota bacterium, assembly GCA_012517955.1. Lineage (GTDB taxonomy): Bacteria > Zixibacteria > MSB-5A5 > UBA10806 > 4484-95 > JAAYTW01. Next base: position 4,724 of record JAAYTW010000046.1, read on the forward strand.
AAAATTCCCGCGATAAATAAACAAACATCAAAGAATTTAACGTTGGGAACGGCCGCCATCGCGTACGATGTCGCCAAGGCAAGTGCGGCGAATAATCCGGCCGCGGCTATTCTACGAAGTCGATAATTCAATTTGTTTCTATCTAATGATGGCGAATTTACCGCTTCCGGTCTTATTGCCCGCTTTGATTTTAATCAGATATATGCCGCCGGCGAGTGGTTCTTTTTCGCCATTTTTACAATCCCAGGCAATTTTATGTATTCCCGGTCTTTTTATGTTACTGGAGTTTATGTCTTCTTCCAGCTCAACTACCTTATCGCCGGCGACGTTAAAAATCCATATTTTAATTTTTCCGGATGCCAATGAATCCGGCATAAAATATCTTATTGTATCGATTTCGCCGTCAGTATAGACTATCGGGTTTGGATATACCTCAGCGGTCAATTTAAATTTCCCCGATTGCACGACGAAAATAATCGTTCGTTCATCATATCCGGAAGTATCGGCGGCCCTTATCGAAATTGAAACCAAATCGCCGACCCGGGAAACATCCGGACAAAACCGTAAAAGCGCGCTGCCATTGCCATAATCCGTCAATGTCGCCCCATCCGGAAGTGAATCGCTGGCGTAAATCCGAATCGAATCGCCGTTGGCATCCGTGGCATGAATATCAACTTCGGCGCAATCCCCTGCGTTGACATATACCAGATAAGGCAAGGAGTCGAATATCGGGACATTACCGGTCAGACTCGAATCGTACTCGACTCTGAACGCGTAGCCGTAAGGGTCATACCCCGGTATCATCCCGAATACCGCCGGAATGAACACCAGCGAATCATATCGGTACCAATCTCGGACCGCCAACGTCCCTTCCCCTGTCCCCGGCGATATCGCCATGAAAAATAAGCTGTCATTTCCCCGTTTCCATCCGACAACGCTGACAGCCCAGGAGAACCCAGAAAGGTCATCGCCATCGAAGTAAAACCGCAATCCGCCCGAAAAACGCCAGGGACGAATGATAATATAGTTGGCTCCCAGCGGCTGCGGAAGAGTATCGCTGGCGGCCGTATC
>JAAYTW010000047.1 GCA_012517955.1 Candidatus Zixiibacteriota bacterium
CACGCCGTTTTTTGATGGTTATCGTCCGCAATTTTATTTTAGGACGACGGATGTTACGGGCACGATCAAGATGCCGCCTGGCGTTGAGATGGTGATGCCGGGGGACAATACGGAGATGGAAGTAACCCTGATTACGCCGATCGCGATGGAGAAAGAGCTTCGGTTTGCGATTCGCGAGGGCGGCCGCACCGTCGGCGCCGGCGTCGTCAGCGAAATTTTAGAGTAGGATTGACATGCCAAGAGAGATTATTTCGTTGGCCTGTAGCGACTGTAAGAACAGGAACTACAGCACGATGAAAAACAAGAAAAAACACCCCGATCGGGTGGAATATAAAAAGTATTGCCCGTTCTGTGGCAAACACACTGCTCACAAGGAAACCAGATAACCGTAGGACAGTAGCTCAACTGGTAGAGCACCGGTCTCCAAAACCGGCGGTTGGGGGTTCAAGTCCCTCCTGTCCTGCCAGGAAAATGTATGATAAATAAAATAACCAAATTCCTTAAAGAGGTTAGACAGGAATTAACCAAGGTCGCCTGGCCGTCAAAAGATGAACTGCGCGATTCGACTATCGTCGTAATAGTGCTCTCGATTTTGCTTTCGGCTTTTATTGGCGTGGTTGATTTTGGCCTGTCACGAATCACAACTTTAATACTGAGGTAATCTTATGGCTAAAAGGTGGTATGTCGCTCATACCTACTCAGGCCATGAATACAAGGCCAAAAAATACCTCGAAAGCGCCAGCGTGAATCAGAATCTTGCCGATTACTTCGGTCAGATCCTAGTGCCTACCGAGGAAATTGTCGAGATGAAACAGGGTAAGCGTTCCACTTCGGTGAAAAAATTCTTGCCAAGTTATATCTTGGTTGAGATGGAGTTGACCAAAGAAACGCAAAACCTGGTTACGTCGACACCGGGAATAACCAATTTCGTGGGCGCCTCCGGCAAACCTGTGCCGCTTCGGGACAGCGAGGTTACCCGGATTCTCCAGCAAATCGATAGGTCGAAAAACCGCGAGGCGTTGGATATTCCGTATAAAGTCGGCGAAGCGGTCAAGGTTGTTGATGGGCCGTTTTCGGATTTCGCCGGCACGGTCAGCGAGGTTAATCCCGAGCGTCGTAAATTGAAAGTAATGGTATCGATTTTTGGCCGACCGACGCCGGTTGAGCTGGATTATCTCCAGGTAAGATCACTTTAGGGAAATAATAATAAGGAGCTTTAAGCAGTGGCTAAAAAAGTCGTTGGCATGGTAAAATTGCAAATAAACGCGGGCAATGCGACCCCTGCGCCGCCGGTTGGACCGGCTTTGGGTCAGCAGGGCGTGAATATTATGGAATTTTGTAAGGCGTTCAATGCGCGAACCCAGTCTCAAGCCGGCCTTATTATTCCGGTTGTGATTACAGTTTACGCGGATAAGTCATTCACATTTATTACGAAAACCCCGCCGGCATCGGTGTTGATAAAAAAGGCCGCCAAAGTCGAGAAGGGTTCCGGCGAACCCAATAAGGCTAAAGTCGGCCGAGTGACGCGGGCCCAAGTTAAGGAAATCGCCCAGCTTAAGATGCCTGACTTGAACGCCAATACGATAGAGATGGCCGAAAAAATGGTCATGGGAACCGCTCGCAGCATGGGAATCGACGTAATCGATTGATCTTTGTGGCCAGCATAAAGTAAGGAGTAGCTTTGAAAAGAGGTAAAAGATATAACCAGGCCGCGGCTAAGATTCAGAAAAGTAAAGCCTATGCTTTAAGCGAGGCCATAAAATTATTGCGCGAATCCGCAGCCGCCAAATTCGATGAAACCGTCGAAATCGCTTGCCGCCTGGGTGTTGACCCTAAGAAAGCGGACCAGATGATTCGCGGTACGACAGTCCTGCCTCACGGCACAGGTAAATCCGTTAAAGTATTGGTTCTCACCAAAGGAGAAAAAGCTGCGGAGGCCAAAGCGGCAGGCGCCGATATGGTGGGGGGAGATGAGTATATCGAAAAGCTTCAAAGCGGTTGGGCCGATGTTGATGCCATAGTGGCAACACCCGACATGATGGGCGCAATCGGCCGCCTCGGAAAAATCCTCGGTCCTAAAGGACTGATGCCAAATCCAAAATCAGGTACTGTCACCCAGGATGTCGCAAAGGCGGTGAAGGACTTGAAAGCCGGTAAGATTGAATATCGGGTCGATAAAACGGGCAACATTGCCAGTCGTATCGGCAAAATGTCGTTCTCGGATGAACAAATTCTGGAAAACGCAAAAACATTCTTGGCGGCAATTGTGCGGGCCAAACCGTCGACCGCCAAGGGCACATATTTGAAAAACGCATCGTTATGTTCGACCATGGGGCCGGGCATTAAACTTGATACCGCCGAAATACTGGCGCTGGGTAGGTAAGATTTATGCCGACGCAAGCAAAAATAGATAAAGTAGCGGCTCTTAAAGAAAAGCTTCTAAAAGCGAAAAATATCATTATCACTGACCATACCGGTATAAATGTAGCCGATATGACCGTGTTCCGCCGCGATTTAAGGAAGTCAAACGCCGAAATGAAAATCGCCAAGAATACGCTTTTTAGAATTGCCGCAAAGGAAGCCGGGATGGAAGAATTAAGCAAACATTTTTCCGGCCCCACATCTGTGGTGATAGGTTTTGATGAACCATCAGCCCCGGCTAAAGTCGTTTTTGACCTCAACAAGAAAATCGAAAAACCGAAAATTAAGGGTTATTTGCTCGAAAACCAACTTCTGGGTATCGATGATTTCAAGAAAATCGCCCAGCTTCCTTCGCGCGATCAGGTGTTGGCAACCCTGGTCGGAACCATCAACGGCCCGATTTCGAATTTTATCATGACATTAGAGGCGGTGATAAGGAATTTTATCGGTACCGTCGACGCCTTGGCGGAGAAAAGGAAAGAATAAAGTCACCGTCCTATATATAAGAAATTCAAGTAAATAAATATTTGTTAATATTGAAACAAGAAGCAGAGGTTCAAGATGAGTGAAAAAGTTGACCAAGTATTTGACATCATCAAAGGTATGACTGTTATCGAGCTTTCAGACCTTTCTCAAAAGATGCAAAAGGAATTCGGCGTTTCGGCGGCGGTCGCGGCTCCAGTGGCGGTTGCCGGAGGCGCCGCGCCGGCTCCGGCTGAGGAAAAAACCGAATTCAATGTCGTAATTGAATCGGCCGGCGACAAAAAGATTCAAGTAATCAAAGTTGTGCGTGAATTGACAAATCTGGGACTCAAGGAAGCCAAAGATTTGGTTGATGGAGCCCCTGGTGTCGTAAAAGAAGGCGTGACGAAAGAAGAGGCTGAAGCTATTAAGGCAAAGCTTCAAGAAGCCGGCGCAACTGTTACAATCAAATAACATAGGGGGAAACCCCAGGGAGGGTCTTAGTGTTCTCCAAAAACGGAAACAAGCGCGTTTCGTTTTCTAAGCTGGAGACGGTATTGGATTTGCCCCATCTGGCGGCAATTCAAACCGACCCCTTTGAGGATTTTTTGCAGGCCAAAGTCGATCCCGATAAGCGGGAAAATCGAGGCCTGCAAGCTGTCTTTTTACAAGTATTTCCGATAACCGACGTTCAGGAGATATATTCTCTTGAGTTTGTTCGTTATATAATAGAACAGCCGCGTTATACTATCGAGGAGTGCCAGGAGCGCAACATGACTTACGGCGCTCCGCTCAAAGCCACGCTGCGGCTGGTAACGCGCGAAAGCGAAGGGAATACTTCCAAAGTCAAAGATATTATTGAGCAGGATGTTTTCCTGGGCGAGTTGCCGTTGATGACCGAAAGAGGCACGTTCATTATCAATGGCGCCGAACGCGTTATTGTCAGCCAGCTTCATAGATCGCCGGGCGTTTTCTTTGACGAAGAAGTCCATCCTAATGGCAAGAAGTTGTATTCAGCCAGAATCATTCCTTATCGGGGTTCGTGGGTCGAATTTACTCTCGATGTCAACGATATTATGTTCGTTCATATCGATTCCCGGCGCAAATTGACCGCTACGACTTTGCTCAGAACGATTGGATTTTCCAGCGATGCCGACTTATTGAGGGCATTTCATAAAGTAGTAGAAGAGCCGTTTTCGGCGAAAAAATCGCCCAATAAGTTTATCGACCGCTATACGGCCGAGCCGATTGTCGATCCGGAAACGGGCGAAGTGCTGATTGAAGGCGCCGAATTACTTACCGAAGAACATATAGCGAAGCTGATTGAACGTAAAGTATCCAGCGTCAAATTGCTTGATATTGATTTATCGAAAGAATCGCCGGTGCTTCCTAACACTATCGCCAAGGACAAAAAGGATAAAATCCGTTCGGCTGAGGATGCTTTAAATCGGTTGTATTCCCTGATTAGGCCGGGTGATGCTCCGACTCTTGAGATGGCGCAGGCGTTATTAGAAAAGCTGTTTTTCAATCCAAAACGGTACGATTTGGGCGATGTCGGTCGTTATATGATAAATCAGCGGCTGGGTTTGGATATTCCAATTGAGCAAACCGTTCTCGATAAGAAAGATTTCGTTTCGATAGTAAAGTATTTGCTGGATTTGCGTAACGGTATCGGCGAGGTCGATGATATCGATCATCTTGGCAATAGACGCGCTCGCACTGTCGGCGAATTATTGGGAAGCCAATTTTCGGTTGGTCTGATGCGTATGGCCAGAACAATTAAAGAAAGAATGAGCCTGCGCGACGCCGAACCGCCGACTCCGCAAGAATTGGTCAATGCCAGAACGGTATCGTCAGTTATAGAGACTTTCTTCGGCTCATCTCAGTTGTCTCAATTCA
>JAAYTW010000048.1 GCA_012517955.1 Candidatus Zixiibacteriota bacterium
ACCGTTCGCGCCGCATTTGACAATCGGACGCGTGAAATTTCTATCGGGGATAGAAAAGTTGATTGAAAAACTGAAAACCACCCGATTTGAAACCGAACCTTTTTCGGTCGAAAAGGTAACCATTTATAAATCAGATTTAACTCCCCGCGGCCCGATTTATACCTCGATGGGGGAGGTAATGCTCGGTCAATAACTAATCATTTTGAATCGACGAAATTCGCTATTGGTCTAATGGCCGCTTTATCCACATGGCGGTCCCGCTTCGAAAACTGTTAAATAATCGGTTTGCTATCTGCCATTGGGCAACCGATATATCCATCGATGTAGGCGGCATCGAATCCCAGACGGCCTGGCATGAGTCGGCAAAATAGATGGCCGCTCTTTCGGCCGGCAAAGTATAGCTGTAGACGCCGTTGCCGTAGTTATCCAATAAAAAGCGGCTGTTTCCATACCCCTGCCATTGCGAGTTGTCAAAAAACTGCGATATACGACTTGTAACGATATTAACCATCGGCGCGGTTGTATCGCTGTTCAGATATATCGGGACGCTTCCCGAACCGACCCAGAGCGGATAAGCCAGGCTCATAACCGGATAGCCCAGGATGGCATAAATCAGCGTAAAGCGCGGATTCTCGTAGGGGGCGGTACCACGAATAACCGACGCTGATAAAGAAAATAAGTTGTTCAAGCTGTTTCTGACCAATACATACCCCTCGGGAGCGCCGTTCTGCGAACGATTATAGGGAAGCGGCAATGGGTTGTCGTATTCGTTCGCGATATCACGAGAAAGATTATAAAGCAAAAAAGATGGTGTTACTCCCTGGCTTTTAGGCAAACTGGATAACAGTTCAACCGCCCGTTTGTACCGGATATCTCCGGCCCGGGGCTCCCCGCCGCACATCGAAAAATTACTACGAACGATTATCGGCGTATCGGCCGTCGCATAATAGGCCACCCAGTAGTGGTTGGCGCATTCATAAAGCGCGGCCCGGCCATTGGCATCGATAACCCCGAAATTCCAGCAGTCGATTCTGCCGGTAACATTGGTTGAATCTAATAATCTTTCGAAATCGGCGAGTTTGGCACAAGTTTCGAGCGCCAATCGCATTAAAGTGCCGTCATCGATACCAACCAGGAGCGAATCGCCTAAATTATAGGTATTGGAATTTATTATGGCGAATCCGGCATCATTGGCTCCCATGTAAATTCGGGTAGAGTCCGCGCGATAATGATTACCGATATAACCATGAAGTTGCCGTCCATTTCTAATAATCGGTTCGAAGTAATTGAAATGCTGGTCGATATAGCTGACATCGCGGTTTTTCCATAGCATCGGTCTGTTATCCGATGTTACATGACGGCCGATTACGGCAATCGTACAGCCGGTCGTTTCGCTTGTAACGGCAAGAAGAATTATGGCAATAAACAGGCATTTTATACCAGTCCGTTTCATGCAGACACCTATTTATAATGATATTCATTTTTACCAATTCGTCAAGCCTGAATATGGTTCCCGGATTGCTATTTGATGGGATTGCCTTAATCTTATTTGTGACGGTTTTATTTTTATGGCAACTTGGCATAATCACATACCGTATCAATAATTGATGAGCGTGGTGCTAAAAATCATGGGAGTAGGTTCAAAATGAAAAAAATTATAATTATCGCCGTAGTGATTATCGCTATCGCCACCGGCGCTTATTTCATCTTTTTTAACTCATCCAAAGATAAAAAAGATGGAATCAAGCTGGTAGATGTAAAAAAAGGGAATATAGTTCAGAAAGCCCTGGCGATTGGGCGATTGGATCCTCTTCAAGAAATCCAGGTCAAATCGAAAATTTCGGGCATTGTGAAACAATTGCATGTTGAAATCGGCGATAAGGTTAAGGCGGGCGATCCGCTCATGACAATAGCTCCCAATCCGACTCCGATTGAATTCGCCGAGGCTAAACGCGGGGTTGAACTTTGTCAAAACGATTTCGATAACGCCCTAAAAGTATTTCAACGCAATGAGGAGATGTTCAAGAAAAACCTGATTAGCGCCCAGGATTTTGAAATCAACCGGACGGAACTCGCCCAATACGAACTGAAACTTCAGTTAGCCAAAGAACGCCTGGAGCTCCTGCAGAAGGGGGTTACTCCAGACGGCCGTAACGAAAATACGATTGTATCGCCGATTGATGGAACGGTGTTGGAGCGGTTAGTCAGCGAGGGCGACCCGGTTGTGCCATTAACTTCGTATCAAGCGGGCACACCGCTTCTGACGCTGGCGCCGATGGAGCAGATTGTGTTCAAAGGCACTGTTGATGAGATAGATGTCGGCAAACTAAAAGATGGAATGGCCGCTGATATTAAAATCGGCGCATTACCTAACGATAAACTGAAGGGACGCCTTCTCAGGATTTCGCCGAAAGCCCGTAAACAGGATAATACTACTCTATTTGATATCGAAATCACTATAGATAGCAGCGGCGCGAATGTTTTGCGCGCCGGCTATTCGGCCAATGCCGAAATTGTAATCAGCAAACGCGATAGCGTATTGGTAATTCCCGAAAGACTGGTTACTTTCGCCGGGGATTCATCCAAGGTAGAGATACAGGATTCGACCGGTAAGATCGAATCGAAACCAATTAAAGTGGGCTTATCGGATGGACTCAATATCGAGATAACCGAAGGACTTGCTTTAGGCGATAAGATTGTCGAACGGCCGCCGAAGGAGATAAAGTAATTGAAATTTCTCATCATTATAAAGCAATTTTATGTTGATTTGAGAAAACAACGTCTTCGCACTTTCCTTACCACTTTTGGAATTGTCTGGGGTACTGTGGCGACGGTGTTTTTATCGGCGTTCGGCGAAGGGCTTTATCGTCAAGCGGAAACATCTTTCAAAGGAATGGGCGATGCGCTTGTGATAGTCTGGCCGGGAAATACGGCCAAACCTTATAAGGGTTTACCAAAAGGAAGATGGATTCGGTTTGTGGATGAAGACGCGCAATTGCTCAAACGGGAAATTCCGTATATTACGATGGCATCTACCGAATACAATGGTTCGGGACCTATGACCAAAGGGCGTAAAAATGTTACTCAGGATATAAATGGCGTGTCGCCCGAATATGGTATAATCAGAAATATCATCCCGGAGCCTGGAGGAAGGTTCATAAATCAGAATGATTTTGAATACCGCAAACGGGTTGTGGTGCTGGGAACGAAAGTCCGCGACGAAATTTTTGGACAGGGCGTGAATCCAGTTGGGCAATACATTACCCTGAAAGGGGCGCCGTTTCTGGTAATCGGAGTTATGAAGCAGAAAATTCAAAATTCCTCTTATAATGGCCGCGACGAAAGAAGAGTTTTCATACCAAGCAGCACATTTAAGACGATATTCAAACGTAATTATCCCAACAACATGGTTTATCAGGTTTCCAACCCCGAATACACCCTTTTTATTCAGAAAAAAGTATATGAAGTTTTAGGGCGCAAATACAGTTTTGACCCCGAAGATAAAGAAGCGCTGGGAATCTGGGACACTAATGAAACGGTAAAAGAAATGAAACCGTTTTTTGAAGGGTTGAAAATATTTCTGGCGATTATAGGGGTTTTCACTTTGATGGTCGGAGGAATCGGCACTGCCAATATCATGTTTGTGGTGGTAAAAGAGCGCACTAAGGAAATTGGTCTTAAAATGGCCATGGGGGCAACACGCGGTTATGTGATGGCGCAGATTATATGTGAATCGATATTTATCGCGGCTATTGGCGGGCTAGTGGGATTTGCTATAGCCAAAGGATTTGAAAAGTTATTCCCAATTTTTAAACTTGAGGAATATATCGGGACGCCGGTCGTGGCGTTTAAATCGGCGGTTATCACCGTATCGATTATCGGATTGCTCGGCTTAATGGCTGGATATTTTCCCGCGCGTCGAGCGGCCCATTTAAACCCGGTTGAGGCGCTTAAATTATGAAATTCCTATTTTTTAAGCTTATTCTTAGGGAATTCAAATCGCAGAAATTGCGCATGGCGCTGACTATTGCCGGAATTACGTGGGGTACAATCGCGATTACGTTATTGATGGCGTTCAGTATGGGTATCGAAAAACAGATGATGAAAGCATCAAGGGGATTAGGCAAGGGGATAGTGATTCTTTGGCCGGGACAAACATCAATGGTGTATGAGGGATTACCGCAGGGGCGCAGAATTCATTTCGCCCCCGAAGATATGCAATTGATAAAAGATCGTATACCGGAAATTGATAAAATTTCCGGCGAATATCTTCGCTGGGGAGTCAATGTCGAATATGGGCATGTGCATACAACCAAACTGGTAAGCGGCGTTTATCCGGAATTTCGCGATTTGCGAAGCCATTATCCTCAAATGGGCGGAAGGTTTCTCAATAATCTGGATATCGAGCAGAAACGCCGAGTGGTATTCCTTGGAGATAAAGTTGCTAAAGAGATATTTGGCTCAATGGATCCTATTGGCAAACTGGTTACTTTGAATAGCGTGCCGTTCGAGGTTATCGGCGTGATGACCAAAAAGCTACAAAATTCGATGTATCACGGCCCCGATGATGATTGTCTGGTAATTCCGGCTTCATCATTTGTAATGATTTTTGGCGATCCCTGGTACGATGATTTCGTTTATTCGGTAAAGCCGGGAGTCGATACGAGAGATGTCGAAAAAACCTTGCTTAGATTATTCGGCTCTAAATACCGATTCAATCCCGAAGATGAGAGGGCGCTCTGGTTTTGGGATATCAAGCGCGATGCCGAGATTCAGGAAAAAGTATTTTTAGGAATAACCATTTTCATGTGGTTTATCGGCGGGATGACTCTGGTTATAGCCGGAGTAGGCGTGGCGAATATTATGTATGTTGCGGTGCGCGAACGAACCAAAGAAATCGGCACTAAAATCGCGCTGGGGGCGGAAAAACATCATATCACGATCCAGTTCATGACTGAAGCGTTAACTATTGCGTTTACCGGGGGTTTTCTGGGATTAGCAATCAGCGCGCTAATCGCCAAGCTATTTGGCTTAATTCCTATGGAAGGGGCTTTGGAATTTTTAGGCAGACCTGATATAAACTGGCCTGTCGCGCTTATAACTGTGGCTACGCTTTCATTAAGCGGTTTTCTGGCGGGGTATTTTCCCGCCCGAAAAGCCGCGTCAATCAATCCAGTTGAGGCTTTGAGGTATGAATAAATGAATAACGGGACGCTGATTTCACTAACAGACATCTGTAAAGTATACCAAACCGGCAAAATTACCGTCAACGCTATTAGTAATATCAATCTCAAAATAAATCGCGGCGAATTTATAGCGATAGTCGGCCCATCGGGCAGCGGTAAATCTACTCTGATGAATATTCTGGGATGCCTCGATACTCCCAGTGCCGGCGAATACCTGCTCGATAATCAACCGGTGGCCAGTTTAACTATCCATCAACTCGCCCAAATCAGAAATAAGAAAATCGGCTTTATTTTTCAAAGTTTTAATCTACTGGCCTACGCCACCGCCTATGAAAATGTCGAACTTCCCCTTATATTCGCGGGCAGACCCGGCAATTATCGCAGGCAGAAAATCATGGAGAGTCTGGCGATTGTCGGATTGGCCGACAGGGCTGACCATAAGCCGACCGAACTTTCAGGTGGCGAGATGCAAAGGGTTGCCATCGCCCGCGCCCTGGCTAACGATCCGGATATTGTTCTGGCGGATGAACCCACTGGAAATCTCGATTCACATTCCGG
>JAAYTW010000049.1 GCA_012517955.1 Candidatus Zixiibacteriota bacterium
GAAAGCTGTTTTAATCTGCCGGTTCGCCGATTCGGTTTCGGTTATCACAGTATACTCCGCGACCTGATAAGTGATGACAAAAATTACATTAACTATATTGTATATTATTCGGCGGATAGTGATAAAACATAAGGCCGGGCCAAAATTGGACCCGGCCCATAAAACAGCCTTGAAGGGGTATTAAGAAAGATGCTTGGAAACGAGCTTGGTCATCTCAAACATGCTGACCTGGCTCTTGCCGCCGAATACCTTCCTTAGCTTCTCATCGGCATTAATCATCGTTTTTTGCGCTTTGTCCTGCAACCCATTCTTCTTGATATAATCCCAGAGTTTCTTGGTGATTTGAGTACGCGGCATTGGCTTGTTGCCGACGATTTCGCCTAAGTCGGCGCTGGGGGTCATTGGTTTCATAAAAGCAGGATTTGGCGCTCTTTTCACCTTTTTCTTGATAACTTTTTTCTTGGCGACTTTCTTTACCGCTTTTTTCTTGGCTGTTTTCTTGGCTGTTTTCTTGACTGGTTTCTTTGCCGCTTTCTTTTTAGCCGGCATACGCGTCTCCTGTTTAAGGGTTAGTGGTTAACAACTCTTGACACATATCTTCAAATCATTATCTCTCAACCATCGGCCTTATACGTTTCCGTAAGGCAAAAATCACAAATCCAATTTTGATTGTATGAGTAAGAACCCGAAAATTTCAAATAAAATTATTAAGTATTTAAAAAATTCTTATAGGCAAGCCCCGACCCCCGCTCGCCGGAAAACTGTTATGGCCCCTGCCCAACCTGGCGAAACGACCTTGGCCCGTTAAGAAAACGCCCGGCGTTGAAACCGGGCGCCTTTAATGAAATCTCAATATTTTCTAAATCCCATACAGGGGCGAATACTTATCCTTCAGGTATTTTATCAGGTAGGATGGTTTAAGCGGTTCCCCCGTTACCTGTCTCACCAACTCTTCGGCCCGATAACGCTGGCCGTGGCGATGGATATTCTTCCGCAACCACCCCAAAAGCTGTTCAAATTGCCCATTCGCAAACTGCTCATCAAGATTTCCGATATCCTTTTTGGCCTTGGCGAAAAACTGCGCGGCATAAAGGTTCCCCAGCGTATAAGTCGGAAAATAACCGATTAAACCCGAACTCCAATGAACATCTTGAAGGCATCCTTGGGCATCATCGGGAGGGGTGATTCCAAAATAGGATTTAAACTTCTTGTTCCAAACCGCGGGGATATCATTGGTTTTGAGCTCGCCCGAAAAAATGGCATGTTCAATTTCAAAACGCAACAGAATATGCAAGTTGTAAGTAACTTCATCGGCTTCCACCCGGATAAACGAGGGCCTGACATCGTTAATGGCGAAATAAAACTCGTCAAGCTTCACGTCTCCTAATGATTCCCAGAAAATTTTTTGTGTTATCGGGAAAAAATAAACCCAAAAAGGCTTAGACCGGCCCACCAGGTTCTCCCACATCCTTGATTGCGACTCATGAATGCCCAGAGATACAGACTCCCCCATCGGCAAACCATAATGTTTCGGGTCAAGCCCCTGATCATATAGAGCGTGCCCGGTTTCGTGCATGATACCGAAAAGCGCCTGTCCCAGATGGTTCAGATTATAGCGGGTCGTAATTCGGGTATCGCCGGGCCCAAGGCCGCTGCAAAACGGGTGAGTCGTAATATCGATTCTGCCGCCCTCCAAATCAAAACCAATAGTCGCCGCCGCCATTTTCCCCAAAATCGCCTGCTTTTCGATAGAATACTCCCGCTCTAAAATTGCGACGTTTGGTTTTCGATTCGATTGCGCAATGGCCCCTACTATTTCTACCAGTTGGGCCTTTAAACCATCGAATACATTCCGAATGTTTTCCGCTGTTTCTCCTGGCTCATAATCATCCAGCAATGCGTCATACGGTTCTTTCTTATAGCCGACAGCCTGGGCCTGTTGACGCTTCAACTCGATAACCTTCTCCAGCCACGGTAAAAACTCCTCGGCGTTTCTCTTTTTCCGAGCCTCAATCCAGGCGCTTTCCGCCAGCGTCGTTACTCGAGCCAGTTCTTCCACGAGACTTTTGGGAATTTTAACATTTTTATCGTACTGCCGCCGCAGCTCCCTGATATTCACCGCATCCGTTGATGATTCATCTTTGGCCAAACCGGACGCTTCCGCTTCGCTTATCAATTCGCCGACCCGCTTCGATGTGAACTGTTCATGGACCATCCCTAATAGCAGAGCCTTCTGGTCGCTCCGGTGCGTTGCCCCTTTGTTTGGCATGTAGGTCCGCTCATCCCACTCCAGCACACCGGCGCAGGAACTCAGTATAGCCGCCTTCTTGATTATTCCATATAGCTCTTCCAACGTCTTGTTCGTATTTTCCGACATTTGTCTGCTCCTATCTTTTTTTCACTAATGAGTCATTATATGTCACAAAAGCGCCAAAGGCAATCGGATTTGATTTTGAGGACGAATCCAATCATATCAAGTATTTTGTGTAAAATTGTCAGGGTTTAGGGGATTAATTAATCGGGGTTTATCCAGGATATAGGCGATAATGCCGTAGCAGATACGGTCAATGCCGCCGGCTGGATTAAATGCCTATATTCTTAAGCAGCTTCCCAAGATTGCCGCCGGCATACCGCCGCTCCTGGTTCGTCCAGGTTACAACGCCAACCGAATTCAATAAAACAACCGTTTTCGACTGGGCTGTATCTTTTTGAAATGGCTTTCTTTTCGATGAACACCCCCAAAGCGGTATCCCGAAATTAAGCATAATTATTAAACCATTAATATAATTTTCCATTTTTATCTCTATATAATTATCAAGGCGATTGATTTTGCATTTATACGGATTCTCCTAAAATTAAAAATGCGCATTTTCAATCGCTGGCTTTGCCATGCCCGACATCGCCGAAATTTGCGGATATTACGAAAATATTACTAATTATCGTTTTCGTTTTTCGGAATCGTATATTGATAAAGATGTCAACGTATTGGAGCCTAATTTAAACAATCAATTTTACTTCCGGGGGAGGCACGGTAGAAATCACCTTCGTCTTCTCCGGTCCTAATAGGTTAAGCATTTCCATGACGATTCTGCGGTCGTAATGCTGAGTTTCCGATAACAGTATTTCCATCGCCTTAAAGGATGTCATCGCTTTCTGATATACTCTATTGGATGTCATAGCGTCGAAAGAATCGGCCACTCCGGTTATCATACCGAATAATGGTATGTCGCCGGCGATATGACCATCCGGGTACCCCTTGCCCGATAATCGTTCATGGTGCGCCTGAATCGCCTGAATCGCTTGCCGAGGGACTACGGGATTGTTTTCCACCATATAACATCCGTAACGAACATGCTGCTTTACTTCATTGAACTCATCCGGCGACAGCGGGCCGGGTTTGTTTAAAATATGGCGCGGAATTTTACTTTTGCCAATATCATGAAGTAATGCCCCCAACCCGAGTTCGTATAATTCGTTTTTATTAAGTATACCGAGTGATTTCCCAAGCGCCACGCTTAAGATTGATACGTTGGTGCTATGGGTGTAAAGCTGATAATCCTCAGGCATCAACTCTATAATCTTTTTAATTCCCCCCTCGTCCTTGAGGTATAGATCCACCATGTTTTCGACGATTTTAGTCGATCGCTTAACAGCGGAAAGCGACCCCGGGTCAAATAGCAATTCTTTGGCGATATTGATACTCGTATCGTAGAGAATCTGACATTTCACTTCCGTTTTTATTTTCGGATCGGTTACGATATTCGATAAATTATTCTCGATATAAGCGGCAAATTTCGTCATATCCTTTCCCGGCATATATAGCGATTTTACCCCGTGATTGATTAAATTTTGCCGCACTCTTTCGTTAAAAGGCACATTTCGGCTTCGATAGAGAATGTAGCCATGGGGACCGGCAAGATAAAGGTCAAAGCCCAGAATTGTATCGATACGCAATAATTCCAAATCGATTTCGACGAATTCATTGTTACCCATATAGTAAATAATCGGCTTAAATAAGCGGTTATTTGAATATTTATATAAAAAATCGCCCGTTACATAACCTTATGTAAGCCAACCCATTGCGACGAGCGAAAAACGAATAACCGGAAATTATCTAAGTAATATCATTTTGTGAACCGAGCTATAACGCCTGTCCCCTTTACATAATCGGTAAAAATACACTCCACTGGCGACTGGTATCCCATTCTGATTTGCCCCATCCCAAACAACCCGGTTGCTCGATGAAGATATTGTAATCGATTTAATTTTCGCCCCAAGGATATCGAATATTTCAATATAAGCGTCGTCTTTATCGGATAAATTTCCCGGCGTTAAAAATGCGGTGTATGAGTTAAACGGATTAGGATAATTCGGCCCGATTTCAA
>JAAYTW010000050.1 GCA_012517955.1 Candidatus Zixiibacteriota bacterium
CGGCGAGAAGGATTTGACTCCTTATGAAGGAACCAAGGTCCATCTTGTCGATGAATTGGAAGACCACGATACCGATGTGTTAATAGGGATGAATATTCGCAATAAAGAGATATTCGATGTCTATCGGTTGAACACTATCACCGGCGAAACCACTATGGTCGCCGAAAACCCTGGCAATATCATGGGATGGCAGACCGACCATGATGGAAAAATCAGAATCGCCACTACTACTGATGGGGTCAATACTAGTATCCTCTATCGGGCTACAGAGCAGGATAGTTTCAAGACTATCATGACCACTAATTTTAAGGAATCGTTCTCGCCGCTGTTTTTCACGTTCGACAACCAGAACATCTATGCGGCATCCAACCTGGGACGCGACAAATCGGTCATCGTAAAATACGATATCGCCAACAATAAAGAGCTTGAAGTGTTATTTTCCGATCCCGATTATGATGTTGAAGGGCTCGCTTATTCCCGCAAGCGCAAGGTTTTGACTGAAATCAATTATACTACCTGGAAACCCGTGAGAAAATATCTGGATAAAGAGACCGAAGACACATATAAAAAACTCGAAAAGCGATTCCCCGGTTACGAGGTTTATCTCACTTTCCACAACAAGAACGAAGATATTTATATTTGCCGAATATATAACGACCGCACGATGGGTTCATATTACCTTTACGAGAAAAACGGCGATAAGCTCACGAAGTTGGCCGATCGCAATCCCTGGCTGAAAGAATCCGATATGGCCGAAATGAAACCAATATCTTACAAAACCCGCGATGGTCTTACTATCCACGGTTATCTGACAATTCCCAAGGGAATGACGCCGAAAAATCTTCCGGTCGTGGTCAATCCTCACGGCGGCCCCTGGTATCGCGACACCTGGACATTCAATCCCGAAGTACAATTTCTGGCAAATCGGGGCTATGCGGTGTTCCAGATGAATTTCCGCGGTTCCACGGGATATGGCAAAGCGTTTTGGGAAGCCTCGTTCAAACAGTGGGGTAAAACCATGCAGGATGATATCACCGATGGCGTCAACTGGCTTATCAAAGAGGGTATCGCCGATCCCAAACGTATCGCTATTTATGGCGGAAGCTATGGCGGCTACGCGACTCTGGCGGGGGTAACATTTACTCCCGATCTCTACGCCTGCGCGGTCGATTATGTCGGCGTTTCCAACCTTTTCACTTTCTTGAAAACAATCCCGCCTTACTGGAAACCGATGCTTGACATGATGTACGAGATGGTCGGCGATCCGCAAAAGGACAGCGCTCTGCTGGTATCCTCATCGCCGGTATTCCATGTCGATAAAATCAAAGTCCCACTAATGGTGGCGCAGGGCGCCAAAGACCCACGGGTCAATATCGACGAATCTAATCAGATTGTAAACGCGCTTAGGCAACGCGGCGTTCAGGTCGAATACCTGGTTAAGGAAAACGAAGGCCATGGTTTCGCCAACGAGGAGAACCGTTTCGATTTCTACGAAGCGATGGAGAAATTTTTAGCTAAACATCTAAGCGTCAAATAATCGACGATATTTACAAAATAAAAGCCGGGTGTTTTCTATATAGCGCCCGGCTTTTTTTCTTGCATGGAAACTTCGGCCTTATTATAATAGTCCTGAAAATAAATAATGGGGTGGTCCCTGAAAACGGGGCCTGAGAATAAACCCTTAGAACCTGAACTGGGTAATGCCAGCGTAGGGAATCCAAGCAAGACCTCCTCTACGCGGGAGGTTTTTTGTTATCCCCCGCCGGCTCCAGATTCTCCGCACGATGGAGAAAGGAGCATTCCATGTTTAAGTTTTCCGCAAAGATGGGAGCAATGCTGTGCGCGGTTTTGTTGTCATCGGCAGTTGACGCCGTCTCGCTTGACGGACAAGTGACAGATAACCGGACCGGTTTGCCGATTCCGGGCGTGGCTGTCAAAATCGCCGGCACTAATCGGGGCGCGATCAGTGATTCGGCCGGCCGGTTCTTTTTTGCCGATTTGTCCCAGCAAAAATATACGCTGATTGCCAGCGCTATCGGTTACGAAATCGCCAAAAAGACTGTCGATACGCCTACAGACGGGCCGATTTATATTTCCATGACACCGAAAGTTCTAAAAGGGCAGGATATAATCGTAACCGCTACTCGCGCTCAAACCGGCGAAACGCCCGCCGCTTTTTCAAATGTCACCAGCGATGATATCGCCAAACAGTACTGGGCGCAAGATATACCGATGCTTCTGGCCTCCCAACCTAATGTGTTCGCCTATTCCGACGCCGGCACGCCGATTGGTTATTCCTATATGAAGATACGGGGTTATCCGCAGATGAGAATTTCGGTTATGCTTAATGGGATTCCTTTAAACGACGCCGAGTCGCATGAAGTATTCTGGGTTGACCTCCCGGATTTCACCTCGAATGTGCAAGATATTCAGGTGCAACGAGGCGCGGGCACGTCGTTATATGGGTCATCGGCTTTAGGCGGCGCGATAAACGTGGTAACAAACGATTTTCCCTCTTCACCGCAAATAGGAATGCATTCAGGTTATGGCTCTTATAACACGAAGAAGTTCTCGATTTTCGGCAATTCCGGTTTAATAAATGACGCCTACGTATTTTATGGTCGTTATTCAAAAGTACAATCGGATGGTTACCGCAAGAACTCTTGGACAAAGATGTATTCATATTTCTTCGGCGCGGCTCGCTATGACGCAAATATGACCACCAAATTCAATACCTATGGCGGCCCGGAGGAATCGCACCTTGCTTATAAAGGAATCGACAGCTTGACCCTGAAAGCC
>JAAYTW010000051.1 GCA_012517955.1 Candidatus Zixiibacteriota bacterium
ATCCTGACGCATATATGAACTTGTGGGGCACTACGCGGATATAATCCTGGATTCTCGACTCCGCGAGAACGACAACGCGTATTTATCTGTGAAAATGATTTGATGTCATATTCGTGCAGGCAGGTATCCAGTATCGAATCGTGCCGTCGGGTCTCCGTACCCGCCTTCGGCGGACAGGTGCGGATGCCTGACAGTACATCAGTCTATTTCTCCATTTTCGTCCCGCTCAGTTCCTCGAAAAACTTCTCGAAACTCTGATAACGAAAGGCAGCGATTTTCCCATCGGCCACCGCCTGTTTTACCGCGCAGCCGGGTTCTTTCAGATGGCTGCAGTTGCCGAATCGGCATTGTCCCGTAAGCTCGTTTATCTCCGGGAAATATAGATGAAGCTTATCCGGTTTGATTTCCTGAATATCGAACACTTTCAACCCCGGCGTGTCGACAATCCAGCCGTTGCCTCCGATTGAGAACATCCGGACGCCGGTGGTGGTATGGACTCCCTTTCCGGTTGCGGTCGATATCTCGGATGTCTTCAGCTCCAGCTCAGGCGCCAGCACGTTGATAATAGTCGACTTGCCGACACCGGAATGTCCCGCAAGCGCGGAGGTCTTATTTTCGAGCATATTCATAAGGCGATCCAGCCCGTCCTTTTTTTTGGCGCTTATTTCGACAACCGGATAACCTATTTTTGTCCAGGTGTCGGTGATACCGGCAAAATCGGCGGCGGGCTTTAAGTCAATTTTATTTAACACTATGATTGGCTTTAAATCGTTCTTTTCGGCGCTGACCAAAAACCTGTCCACCAGCCCCGGTTTAAACGCGGGTTCGGTCGTGGATGTTATAATCGCCAGTTGGTCGAGATTAGCCGCGATAATCTGACGCCGCCCCTTTACGTAAACATCCCGGCGGGCGAGCACTCGACCGCGCGGCGATATTCTTTCTATCAAGGCGTTGTTATTTTTATCAAACTCAAATTCGACATTATCGCCGACGGCCACGGGAGATTCTTCCAGCGCTTCTTTGAGCATCCGCCCCTTAATCTGAGCCTCGTACTCGGCCCCTTCGAAATAGAGCAGAATATGTTTGCCGTAAACCGCGGTTACTTTTCCGAAAGGAATAGTATATCCTCCAGTATGGCTTTTACAGTTTTCATCAAGGCACAAGTATATATAAAAATAATTTTAAGGCAACATCAAACATTTAGACTCTTTCGGGAGTTTAATAGCTTGACATGGATTTCGATTCGACACATAATTATTCATGGAGGAAATTGTTTGAACCAATCAAATAGAAATCTGTTGATTTTTGTCGGTATATTCACCGCGGCCGCTATAATCTTGTTTTTCGGTTTACCCCGTCAGCCCGAGCCGACACCGGCCCCAACGGGCATGGAAGAGCTGTCCGATAGTCTGATAAATATCGAACTAAGCAAAATCGAACAGCTCAAGAAAGCGCTCGAAAGCGACCCCGGCAATGTCGGCCATCTGGTACAGCTCGGCAATCTCTATTTCGATATCAGCCGCCCCAATGAGGCTATCGAATATTACGAAAAGGCGCTGGCCATCGATTCGCTTAATCCTTTAGTACTTACCGATTGCGGCATAATGTATAGCCACATAGGCAAAACCGATACGGCGCTGTTATATTTCGACAGAGCAATCGCCCAAAAGCCGGATTTATCACAAGCATTTTTCAACAAAGGCCTGATATTGTATTCAGTCAAGGGCGACAAAGCTAATGCTATAAAGGCCTGGCGACAGTATATAGCTTTGATACCTGATACGGCGAAGGCCAATTTGTTTAAAAATCAAGTGGATTCGCTGGAAAGGGAGTTGTAATCGCGCATTTTTGTTGTAAATGTACACGCTTTCGATTACGATAATTAAGGTATGATATATTTAGCCGGATTTTTCGCTTTTATTCTGAGAAAAACCGATTATATTCAGCAAAGGTTATGAATTAAGAAAGGATAAGTCATGAAAAAGATCCTTTTAATTTTATTTGCGGCGGCTGGTTTATTTTTGGCCATATATGGGTGCAGCGAGAAAATTACCGGCACGCCCAATAAGGATATCTCGGTCGGCGTGATACCATACCAGCCCCAACTCGCCTATGGCGATTCAATCAAGTTTTATGCCCTCGTTTTTAATACAAATAATCGGGCGGTGAATTGGTATGTCAATAACGATTCCGCCGGCAACGATTCGCTGGGGCGGATAATCGCGATTAATGACACATCCGCGTGGTATTATTCGCCGCCGATTTACGCGCCGGTTACTTTCGATAGTGTTGTTATTAAAGCTGTCAGCAGAGCGGACACTTCCAAGTCGGGCGTCGCGTCGGCCGTATTAAGGAGCGCCAGCGTCATATTTGTCGATTCGGCCGGCGGAAGCGATACTAATGGGAAAGGCACGATATTCCATCCATATCGAACTATCACCAAAGCTTTAAGTACCGGTATTATCAGTGATGGCGATACCGTTAAGGTTGGCCCGGGAAGCTACACAGCCGGCGAATTTTTTCCGTTGGCAATCCCTCACCGAGTGACAATACGCGGTGCCGGGGTAAATTCCACTCGAATCATCGCCCCAAATTCCAATAATTATTCATCTTCGGCATTTCAACTGAACGTTGATTACGCGGCGATTAGAAACCTGACCGTCAGCGGTAACGATAAAAACGGAGTGGCCATTAATTCGGCCGCTTTGCATGATTCGGTTCACCTTTATATCGATTCGTGTGTCATTACCGATTGTTATGTTGGGATAGTAATCAGCGCGCCGTTAAAATCCCCGAATTATTTCGATATCCGCGATAATATCATACGCGATTGCAATTACGGAATCGTAACCACTGTGGTCAGGTCGAAGGCCGCGATTTCCAACACGCGTTTCATCGGGTGCGATTCGGCCGCGATATCGGTGGGCGACTCAATAAGCGGCGCCGATGATTCCACCAGTTTACAGTTAACCAATAACTACTTCAGCGGTTGCTACTATGGAGTACGCCTTAAAAAGGGCCACGCCGTATTCGCCGCTGATACGCTGACCGATATGATAGCGGCCGGTATAAGAATCGAACAGGATGGGAACGCGTTTTTGGGGTCAAACAACTCGCATGGCAATAATTACTTCGGCACCGGTTTTTCCAGTACGATTCGATGCATTTACAACTTGAGCCCAGATACGATTTATGCTCAGTACAATACCTGGCCGTCGGCGGATTCCTCGACCCTGGATACGGAGTATATTTACGATGATGATGAAAACGGTTCTTCGGGGGCGGTAATCTTTTTGCCGGTTGGCGAATAGGTTTTTAGGGTATTTGAATATCGGGCCAGGCATTCCATCCTGGCCTTTATTTTTTGATTAATTTCCCTGATACTTGAGTCTGAACCGTTTAAAGGCGGCTGAAGTTCGCCGGGTTGCCTAAACTCGTCCACAATCGCATTGATGGCGTTGATGGTTTCTCTTATCGCCTCAAGAGAACGGGCGGCTTTTTCCTGGTTTTCGCTTGCGGGCTCTGCGGCGAATAATAAGGCTTGAATTGTTCTTAAGTTGTTTTTTATCGCCTCGTTGCATGATTTCACCATCTGTCCGAAAGATTGCAGGATTGCCCCCATCGATTCGGCGGTCATTCTTTTTTCGGTGTTACGTTCGATTTCCGATTGCAGGCGGCCGTTGTCAATTATGACCTTTTCATATAGGTCGTATAATTCGCCGAGTTCGGCATTGGCTCGGCTTAGCAGGTTCCAGGGGTCGCCGATATCAATATCGAGATATGCGGCCATCGATATGACTTTTTCCTGAACCCTAGAGGTGATGGCGGCGATTTTTTCCGGTTTTATGTTTAATCTGTCCAGAATTGCCTGTCTGGCTCTTAAATTCTCAATTGAAATATATGGACAAATATCGATTCCCTGGCGGGAGTATTTATGAGCTAAGTTGACAGTCTGCCAAATTGATATAGAGCCGTCGGCGGAGTTCTGAATTTCGGCTAAATGGTGATTGCTTATAGAATCGCGGAAAATATTCGGTAGTCTCCAGGCTGACGCGATTTCGGCGCCGATTCCCGAATGGCTTGCTCCAAGAATTTTTATTTCTGTTTTTTCCAACAAATCGGTATTGGCCGCTTGCATAAGGACTTGCCTATACTCATCAGGCATCATCTGGATAAAGAATACCATCCCCAAATCATGAAGCAGACCGCAAGTGAAAGCTTCCTCAGGCTGCAGCGCTGGCATATCTGAGGCTATTTGACTGGATAAGACTGCGACCTCGAGATTATGTCGCCAGAAATCGCGCAAGTTGATGGCGCCGGAATATTCTAAACCTCCAGTCAGGTCGAAAAAAGATACGGATAGAGCTAAGGCCTTTACGGCCCGCGTCCCCAAAACGCTTATGGCTTGATTAACAGTGCGGATTTCGGTTTGCCTTTTATAATAGGCCGAATTGGCGACTCGTAACAACCGGGCGGTTAAAGAAATATCCTGCGAAATAATTTTGGAGACCGAATCTATGTTTGAATGATCGTCGGCTAATTCCGACAATAAGGCGTTCAATACCGGCGGAATAGTTCGAATTCTTACGAAATCGGCTATTTTGTTTTTTAAATTATGCATATACTATTTCGTATATATTATCGGCAGGTAATCTGATTATATTACGCCAAAGCAGGTTACGTATCAACGCCGGTTATATATTTTTTTAAGCAGTCGATTTTTGCGATGGGCTATTTCCGCTTTTATTTTTCCGCTGTCTTCGCCGATAATTTCGGCGAACTCCAAGCATGATTCAGCCCGCTTTACCATTTCCAAGGCAAGCCGCGGCTGTTTCTTTTTATGTTCGAATAACTTTGCGCTTTCAATCAGGGAGGCAATCCGGCCGTCCAACCGCTGCGAATCAAGATAAGCCGCGATGGCATCATCCCATTGTTTGAGTTTTTTCAGAGCCGCCGCCTTGACCTGCCAGGCGCGATAGAGCGTTGGTTTTGAAGCGAACCGGGGGTTTACTTTATTTAATAATTCGACGGTTTCTCGGAATTGACATTGGTTAAACAATAATTCGGCCAGGGATAAAATCAGGTCATCATCGTTGCAGCCGGAATCGAAAACCTGGTCGATAAGATTGCTGGCGGTTATCGTCAATTGATATAAACTCAAAATATCGTCGCGATTGTGAAATAAAATCGGGTGAAGTATCGTTTCGTCCCTTGTCTGCAGATAGTCGAAAAACAAAGAGGGGATAAGATGCGACGGGATATCATCGACGCGGGCGAATCCCAATATTTCCCGTTCGATAACGGTCAGTTTAAAAGAATCAAGGTGACGCTTCCAGATTCTGCGGCTGGGAAACAACATATCCAAGTGGGGGGTATCTGTGATTGTCTTTTCAAAACGATGGAGCTTGAAGCGATTGTTCAGCAGGGGAATATCGAAACATTTACCGTTGAATGTGATTATATGGTCGGTTAAATCCTCGGCGAACGCGTATAGTTGGGCGGGTTCCTCATTGAAATCGCGCATCAGATATTGCCGAACGATAAAGTCGTCGTTTTTCCAGAATCCGATTCCTATGATAAAAGCATAAGTGCCGGTTCCGCCGGCCAGGCCGGTTGTTTCGGTATCTATTGAAGTCGCCAGCAGAGGATTGAAACTCGGCAAGGTCGTATCAATATACCGATTAATCCTTTTTGTTTTTTGAATCGGGAAACGGCCATGTTTTCGGCCGGTACGATAAATCCAATCGACTATCCAGGTATCGCCGTAAGGGGTTTTCCGAATATAACCCACCAGGGGTTCGTTTTGGCCGCTTTTATTTCGGATTGGGCACGATTTGAGCGAATTAAGGTAGATATTGATTTTCGAATCAAGACCCATTACCGGAACCTGATACGGTCAGCGCTTTTATTATTTTCGCCTTGACCAACGGCTGCGTTTCCATTTTGAGCGCGTTGTTTAACGCTTTGTGAAATTTGTTGTCCTTATATAGGCCCATCGCCTCCGCCGCGGCCGCCCGGATAGTCCATTGCTCCGATTTAATCGCTTTTTCCAAGACCGGAGCGGCTTTGCTTGAGCCAATTTGGCCCAGAGCGAGTATTACAAATTCGGCCCCCTTGCTTTCAGGGAAACTGTCCAGATGAGAAATAAGGGGCTGGACAGCAGGTTCGCCTATCGATGCCAGCGCCCGGGCGGCGCTGTAGCGTACACCATAATAAGGATGCATCAAGGCGCCTATAAGCAGTTGGATATTAATGCCGGTTTTGATTTTTCCGCAAGCTACGGCCGCGGCCGTCGCCACCAACTCATTGTTATCGATTAATGCCTTCATTACGGCATCGCCGGCTCGGCTATCACCAATACTTCCCAGAGCAGAAATCGCCGCGGCGCGGGTGCGAAAATCATCGTGATTGACTACGGTTAAAAGCGGGTCGATTGCCCGTGGATTTTTGATTTCTTCCAAACATCTTATAGATGTTCGTCTCGTGAAAGGATCGTTGTCGTTTACCAATTTCGACAGCGGGTCAATCGCCGGTTCGCCGATACCCTTGAATATATCGATTGCCGTCTGCATTTCGCGAGCGTCTCGCGTGTTAAGTTTAGTAAGCATCCGGGGAATAGCCTGAGTCCCCATTTCGATAATCGATTTTTTTGATGGTTCGACTTGGTCTTTGAACTTAATATCGCCCGAGGCGGCTCGTATCCAGAGTGAATCCACGATTTTCGCGTACTGCCCTTCGGCGATGGTTGTTTGGTTTGTTTGAGATATGGAGTATTCAAATCCGAATACTATAAACGCCGCGATTGAAGCGGCCGCCAATTTTTCAATTCTATTATTTATCAAGGCCAATTCCCCAGTTTGAGCCGCTCCACCAGGTGGAATCGGCGCCATTTCCGCCGGCATAAGAATCTTTGCCGGTCACATCGATAAATATACCTATAGAACCATAGTCGCGTCGAGCATCACCGAATCCGCGCGTATTATTGGCCGATTTCACGATATATGAATCATTGCCGCTTAAATCGGCCTGGATTCCGATACCGTTGGCCGAGCCCGCGCCTTGCGATAAATCCGAAGCGACATAATTATCATCGCCGCAAGCGTCATAGCATATAGCCACCGATCGGTCATGACCGACACCTTGCATCAATCCTTTCCCGCTGTACAAGTCGTTGCCGGAACCGTCGTAGATGCAACCGGCGGTCATGTGAGTACCGCATCCTTGAGCATATTGATATGAAAGGTATTTGTCGTTGCCTTCGCCGTCGGCCAATATACCGGTCGACCACCAGTAGGAACATCCCTGACCGAAAATATCGGATTCGTATGTATCGTTTCCTGACTTATCTATAAGGTATCCCAGTCCGCCGGATATATATGGCCTGATTCCATAACCGAATCCCTGAGATAAGGAAATGTAATGGTCGGCATAGCGGAGAATATCTTTATATTTACCCCCGGCGAAATAGCGATCGTTGCCGCATAGATCTTGAAGAATTCCAATACCTTGTGTGAAACCAAAACCTTGCGAATAAAGGGCGGCTTCATAAGTATCATTGCCGGCATCATCGCGAAGAATCCCATAACCGAAACAGCCTGCTCCCATAGTAAAAGTGTCGCCGTAATAGCGGTCGTTGCCTTTTTTATCCCAGAGGATGCCGCCGCCGAAAAATCCGGCACCCAGATTCCAGGAGCCTCCTTGATAAATGTCATCGCCGGCCATATCGACAATCGCGTTCATTCCGAGACCGAAAGCGGGGAAACGTTCGTTTGGCATGTTGTAAATATCGTTGCCTGCGTAATCGACTATAAAAGTCATATTACGATTATCGGCGCGGATAATGTTATAGGTATCATCGCCCCCGTAATCGATTACGATAAAAAGATTGCCATAGTAGTATTGGGGAGTCGAATCGCCGATGCAGATTTTGCCAAAGCGCGTATCGAATTCGACATATTCCGCCTCAAACGAATATTCTCCGGGAGTATTGATTAAAGAATCGCTGAACACGTCAAGGAATTCCAGACAGCGGATAGCGGCCACTTCGGGGTCGACAGTACGGGTCAGCTCGACCAATTTTTTTGTCCAGTCCTCTTCATAATGGGCGATTGAATCGAGCTGCTCGACGCTTTTAAATTCATCCTCAGCGTTTTCCTCCAGTAAAATCGCGTATCCGGTAAGTACAGAATCATAACGGACGCGGTTGATTTCGTTGAAGATGGGGTCGCCGCGAAATCGAATCGCCCGCCGCATAAAAAATGCCAGTCGTTCCAATGTCGCCGAATCAATTTTATTCCCTTTGTAGTCCTCGGCAAACAAGGATTTGGCCGGTTCGTTCTCGTAAACGCGCGGTTTGACAGCCATCCCGTACGGATATTCGCGGAATACCGGATAGATAAGGCCGGGGGTCTTGTCGGCGTCCAGCAATTCGGCGGCTTTTGTTAAAAGGTCAAGCGGCTCGCTCATGAATCTATCGACCTGAGCCATACGGTAACTGTCTTTTTCGACATAGTCGTCGCGTAGTTTCAGGTCGGCACGATTCATTTTCAGGCCGGCTAATGCCTGATCCAGCGCGACCTGGAATGAATCGTAATTTGCCGGAGTCGATGTTTGTGCCATCGTTCCGGCCGCCATTAGGCATATACTTGTGGTAATTATTATTTTTTTCATACGGCCATTTTAAGGTTATGAGAACGATATGTCAACAGCTAAGGTTGAGCTCTTCATTATATAAGCGGAGGGTCGTAGTCCGGCTGAAGCCGGGCGTGACCATGACTTGTCAATGATTGCGTTTGATATTATCAAAGGGATTGAGTGGCGTGTCGGCTTTCTTTTTTGGATGAGGGTCACGCCTTTCTCCGGCGGATGCCGGAGAAAGACTACGACCGATTCCAGACGGGGAGCTCATGAAGATAACGTAACCGTATGCTAACCGCTAAATCAGTTAGAAATCTAATCAGGCGGCGCGATGATATGGTTTATCGCCAAGCCCGAAATCGCGCTCCAAATCGAATCTGCGTTTTCCCAATAGGCCTCGGCCGTCGATAACGATATTTCTGCGTTGAGAAACGCGTAACGAGAATGCCGGTTTGACCGTGGCCGTTAAAATTTCGGCGATAACGCGCATGGCGGCTTTTTCGTTGAAGTCAACTTTGGGTGCTCCGAGCTTTTTGGAAATCATTTTTTTGCGGTTTTTGTTTATTAGCCAGTATGGTCCATGTTGAGTTACGATATCAAATAGAAACACAAATGCGCGTTCGGATTTGAAACCGAAATCCGCCGCATAATCGGCGGCGCAATTCATTAATATTTTAGCGGCATTTATTTGGATTGCTCGCATTTCGGGATCATCGCCCAGGCAGGCGAAACGCGTTTTCCATGGTTCGATTATGCGGTTTTTCGAGTCATTAATCGAAAGCGCGAACCGAAATTGTTCTTCAGGCTGTCTTTCAAGCATCAATTTTCTAAATGATTCCGCGTCTTTGCCGAATATAGTCGCGAGTCGATCAGGGAAGAGGCCGGCGAATTTTATCAGCAATGGTTGAAGCGTCTGCGACTTGATATTCCATTGCAGGATTCCAAATGATAGCCCTTGGCCGTCGAAATTACCGGCTAAACCGGCGAAATTAAGCTCTTTGCCGGTCTCGAAAGTCGAAGTGATACGAAGGGCTTTTAATTCGGAGTCATCGAGGATATTGATTGGATTTTTCATAAAGATGTCCTCCCATAATACCCGGGCCGGCGATTTTAAATGCGTAATGTATGCGGGGTTCGGGAGGTTGAGAAAGGCGATAAGTAAGTATGTTAAAACGAGATTGGAAGATTGGTTAAGGTTGATTGTGACAAAAAAACCGTTGGCCGGGACGACAGCCAAAAAGGCAACAAAATACTTGACTTTTTTTTCTTAGAATATAAATTAATAAATTTGCTGGCAAAGGGGCTTTGCCAGCCCAGAGTGTTGAAGTTGGCTTTAGATAAGGAGCTTTAATGAAAACGTTCGTGCCCAAGCCCTCGGAGCATAAAAGAAAATGGTATCTGGTCGATGCCAACGGCAAAACGCTGGGCCGGATGGCAACCGAGATCGCTAAAAGAATACGGGGAAAAGATAATCCTCTCTTTACGCCATATTATGATATGGGGGCGTCAGTGGTCGTAATTAACGCCGATAAAGTAAGACTTACCGGCAAAAAGGAATCGATTAAAACCTATACTTGGCATACGGCTTATCCTAGAGGGTTACGGTCGGTCAGTTTTAAAAAACAACTTGCCAGACAGCCCGAAAAGGTTATCCAGGAAGCCGTTCGCGGGATGTTGCCTCGCAACCGCCTCGGCCGAAAGCTGTTCTTGCGGCTTTTTGTCTATGCCGGCGATAAACATCCGCATACTTCGCAGAACCCTCAACCCTTGGAAATATAATCGGAGGATTTGTTGGAGCAGAAAACTTTTACAGCCACCGGAAGCCGAAAGACATCAGTCGCTAAAGTGACAATCCAGCCGGGCACCGGCAAGTTGATAGTTAACGACCGTGAGCCGTTGAAGTATTTCTTCAGGCAAAATTTGGTGACTATTGCGTTCGAGCCGTTGGCTGAAACCAAGCTGGCTGGTCGCGTCGATGTTACCGTGCAAGCGGTTGGCGGCGGGTTATCGGGGCAAGCCGGCGCAGTCCGGATGGGACTTGCTAGAGCGTTGACCAAATACGACCCCGAATTGCGTTCTGATTTAAAAGATAAAGGATTCCTTACTCGTGATGCTCGCGAGGTGGAACGCAAGAAATACGGTCAGGCAAAAGCGCGTAAACGTTTCCAGTTCTCGAAGCGTTAAGCGATATCTTTTTTAATTAAGCACACCGGCGGACTTTTGGCGGGGTCCCCAACCGGGGCCGCGGAGGGATGAAGCCGGTGGAGGAAAAAAACCATTTTATCCCGAAAGAAAGGCTAACATGTCTCAGCTTGAGATTAAAGACCTGCTGGAGGCAGGCGTTCATTTTGGTCATCAGACACAGCGCTGGAATCCCAAAATGAAAAAATTCATTTTTACCGCCCGTAATGGCATTTATATCATCGATTTGAAAAAAACCTTATTATCTATTCAGAGAGCCTGTAGCCGTTTGCGCGATATATCCTCAAGCGGCGGTAGAGTCTTGTTTGTGGGGACAAAGAAACAGGCGCAGTTGGTAATTAAGGACGAAGCTCGTCGGTGCGACGAATTTTACGTAATCGAGCGTTGGCTCGGCGGCACCATGACTAATTTTCAGACAATAAAGGCCAACATAAAGCGGCTCAAAGATATCGAGAGGATGCAGGAAGATGGGACTATCGCCAACATCACCAAAAAAGAGGCGACGGCCCTCGAAAAAGAAAGAAACCGCCTTGAAAAATTTCTGAGCGTTATTAAGGAAATGTATAAACTTCCGGCTATTCTTATAGTAGTCGACGCCAAAAAGGAACGGATTGCCGTGGCCGAGGCCAATAAACTTGGTATTCCGGTAATTGGCATAATTGATACAAATACCGATCCTGACCCAATCGATTATCCGATTGCCGCCAACGACGATGCCATTAAATCCATCAGTGTCATAGTTAGGGCGCTGTCGGACGCGATATTGGAGGGGAAAGCCAAGGGCAAAGAACAGGAAGTCGCGGCTTCCGAAACTACCGGGGAGGTGTCATAATGGAAATCAGCGCTGCAGCAGTAAAAGAACTTAGGGAAAAAACGGGCGCCGGCATGATGGACTGCAAGAAGGCCCTGACCGAATGCGGCGGCGACCTGGAAAAAGCGGTTACTTTTCTCCGCGAACAAGGACTAGTGAAGGCCGCGGCCAAAGCCACTCGTACCGCAAAAGAAGGGTTGATATACTCATATATACACCCCGGCGATAAACTCGGGGTTCTGGTTGAGGTCAATTGCGAAACCGATTTTGTGGCGCGCACCGATGATTTTCGGACGTTGTGCAAGGATATTGCCATGCAAATTGCGGCCGCCAATCCTTTGGTAGTTAAAAGGGAAGAGCTTCCGGCCGATTTGCTTGAAAAAGAAAAAGAGATTTACCGAACGCAAGCGCTCAATGAGGGCAAACCAGAAAAGATAATCGACAAGATAGTCGAAGGCCGTATCGAAAAATACTACCAGGAGGTGGTATTGATGGAGCAAGCGTTCGTGAAAGATATGGATAAAACCATCAAAGACGTTATCACCGCCGCGATTGCCAAAATCGGGGAGAATATACAGGTTAAGAGATTTACCCGCTATCGTCTGGGAGAATGATATGTCTCCTAAAACGGGCGAAGAACCCCATCTGAAATATAAGCGGATTATGCTCAAGCTTTCGGGCGAGGTCCTTATGGGCGACCGTCAGGCCGGCCTGGATCGGGCGATGATTTCCGCGATTTGCGACCAGATCGCATCCGTTCGTAAACTCGGTGTGGAAATAGCGATTGTTGTCGGTGGCGGTAATATTTTTAGAGGATTACAGGCCGCCGCCGAGGGGATGGATCGAGTTACGGCCGATTATATGGGGATGATGGCCACTATCATTAATTCGCTGGCGATTCAAGACCATCTTGAACGCATGGGGCATTTCACGCGGGCGATGTCGGCGATTGAAATCAATGAAGTCTGCGAGCCGTTTATCCGGCGTCGCGCCATTCGCCATATCGAAAAAGGACGGATTGTGATTTTCGCCGGAGGTACGGGAAATCCTTATTTTACAACCGACACGGCGGCCGCCTTGAGGGCGGTTGAAATCGGCGCGGATGTGCTCCTCAAAGGAACAAAAGTCAACGGCGTTTACGATTCGGACCCAAACAAAAATCCCGCCGCCAAATTTTATGAGCATATAACTCATACGGATATGCTCCAGCAACAACTCCAGGTTATGGATTCCACGGCCGCGTCGTTATGTCGTGAAAATAAAATTCCGATTATCGTCTTCAATATTTATAAACAGGATAACTTGAAAGACATAGTCTTGGGTAAAAAAATCGGTACCCTGGTGGATTGAGGGCTTTATGCAGGATAAAATTTATTCCGAAGCGGAAGACAAGATGAAAAAGGCAATCGAGGCCATCAGCCGCGAATTGGCCGCCGTGCGAACCGGCAAAGCTTCCCCCAAAATTTTAGACGGTATCAAAGTCGATTACTATGGCACGCCGACGCCGCTCAAACAGATTGCCTCAATTAACGCTCCCGATGCCAAACAGCTTCTGGTGCAGCCTTGGGAAAAACAATTAATTCCCGAAATCGTAAAAGCGATTCAAAAAGCCGATCTTGGCCTTAATCCAATTGCCGAAGCGGCTGTGGTTCGGGTCCCCATACCGGCACTAAACGAGGACCGTCGTCGCGAAATGGTAAAGCTGGTCAAGAAGATAGGCGAGGACGGCAAAATCGCTATCCGAAATATCCGCCGCGACGCCAATGATAAGTTGAAACAAGCGGAGGAAAACAAGAAGATTACCGAAGACGATTTGGAAAAAGGCGAAAAACGAATTCAAGATTTGACCAATAAAAATATTTCGCATATCGATGATATCGTCAAAGCCAAAGAACAGGAGGTAATGGAGGTTTAATAGGTGGCCTCCATCGAAACCCTGAAAAGGCAGGTTCTGGCAAAAGGGAACTTGCCCACGCATGTGGCTATCATTATGGATGGCAACGGCCGGTGGGCCCGACAGCGGGGCTTGCCCCGGACCGCCGGCCACAAATACGGAGTAAAAGCGGTTAAAAAAGTCGTTCGGGCCGCGGGCGATATCGGAATCAAGTACCTGACTCTTTTCACTTTTTCCACCGAAAACTGGAACCGCCCCAAAAACGAAGTATCGGCGATTATGAATTTGCTTTACGAGACCACCCGACGCGAATTAAATGAGCTTTTAGAAAACAATGTCCGATTGATTACGATTGGCGATATCGAATCGCTTTCCCCAAAACGCCGCGATATCTTAAAAGATGCGATAGCCCGTACCTCGAAGAACACCGGCTTGACGCTCAATTTGGCGCTGAATTATTCAGGGCGTCTTGAAATCCTTCAAGCCGTCAAACAAATCGCCGCCGATATCGCCGCCGGCAAACTCGATATCAAGCAGATTGACGAATCTCGGTTTTCCCAATATCTCTTGACCAAGGGCCTTCCCGATCCCGACCTGTTGATTAGAACATCGGGCGAAATGCGGATATCCAATTTCCTGTTATGGCAGATGTCATACACGGAATTATACGTGACCGATATTTTATGGCCTGATTTCGATGAGGCCGCTTTTTATAGGGCGCTCTCCGATTTTCAAAAACGGGAACGCCGGTTTGGGAGAGTCAAACAATCAAGTTCCGAAAGATAACCGTTGAATAAAAATCTGGCATTGCGGTTGATAGTGGCGGCGGCCGGAATCCCCGTTCTGTTGGCTATGGCTTATTATGGAGGCTATTTTCTTGTGGCTTTTTGTATTCTGTTGGCGGGTCTGGGCTCTCATGAATTCGCCGCGATGGCTCGGAACAGAATTATTGATATCAACGATTTTTGGCTTATCCTTTTACCAATTACCTGCGTATTCGCGGCCTTCATGGATTTTCCCCTGGCCCATTTTTTTGTAGGCGCTTTTTTCATATGTGCGATACTTGCCCTAAAACAAAATAATATAAAAGACATATTTGACCGGTTCAGCGTTTATTTTCTGCCGGTGTTTTATTTGGGATTGCTTCCGTCAATAATAATGTCTCTCGGATTTTACCCCTCGATTGGAAATCGGCTTTTAATAATGACATTCCTGATAGTATGGGGTGTCGATACGGCCGCTTATTTCGGCGGGAAAGCTCTGGGCAAGAAAAAACTGGCTCCTGCAATTTCCCCGAATAAAACCTGGGCCGGATTCTATTTCGGGTTTTTGGGAGCGGTTATCGCGGTTGTATTCAGCAAGTTGGTTTTTTTGGATATCAGCTGGATAAAGATTATTGTTATCGCATTGCCGGCTTGTTTATTTGGGCAAATCGGCGATTTGTTCGAATCGGCCTTGAAACGCTATTTCGATGTAAAGGATTCATCGGCGATACTGCCCGGCCATGGCGGTATTCTTGACCGATTCGATTCTCTGTTGTTTGCGGCTCCAATCGTGTATTCGATAGCCGTATTTTGGCGTTTATGACCGATTCGTTTGCGGGGCTGTTTCCGATGTCTGTTGGACGTGACGGGAAATTTTCCGGTTTTCTTTTCAAGGTTTTCGACCACGTTTTTATTTTACGGTTCATGTTGATAATCCCCGTTTGGACGGTGTTGTTAT
The DNA here is from genome assembly GCA_012517955.1 of Candidatus Zixiibacteriota bacterium. Lineage (GTDB taxonomy): Bacteria > Zixibacteria > MSB-5A5 > UBA10806 > 4484-95 > JAAYTW01. The sequence continues at coordinate 15,267 of JAAYTW010000051.1, forward strand.
TGGGATTTTACCACAGCGGCTCCGGCTTACCGTTTACCTGGCGGATGTTTGCAATCGCCGCGGCGGCGACCGGTTTGGCCGGGGCGGTTTTCGTTTTCAACCAAATTTTCGATATTGAGTCCGATAGGATAAACGATAAGGTCTATTTTTTGCCCAAAAAATATGTGACAATTACCGCGGCCTATATATTATATCTGGTCCTAAATATAATTTCGCTGGTGATTGCTTTCATGGTTTCGGCAATTGCCGGATTTCTTGGAGGCGCGATTCTTTTGCTTGGAGCCGCCTATTCCGCTCCGCCGTTTGTGATAAAGGATCGCCCCTGGCTGGGTTTTTTGGCCAACGCCACCGGACATGGAACCTTGGTTTTTTTACTGGGATATTGTTCACTGGGCGGCGATTTGGGAACCGGCATTCTCAAATCTTTGCCGTATTTTTTATCGGTGGCAGCCGTCTATATCGGCACTACCCTGGCCGATAGAGAAGGGGACCAACGTACCGGCAAAATGACTTTGGCGGTTGTAATGGGAATAAATCGAAGCATTTATTTTTTGACCGCGTGTTATTTCATGAGCGTTGCCGCGGCGTTCATCGTCAAGGATGTTCCCTTTCTTTGGGCGGCCCTGGCGGTATGCCCGTTTTATATCAGGACTTTTATAGATAGGGGTCTGAAAAGTTCGTTGATTGCTATTAAGTTATCGATTGTCAGCTTAAGTATTGCTTCAGCCTACTTTTATCCTTCTTATTTCGTATTCTTATTAGCGGTAATATTATTAACAAGGGTCTATTATAAGAAAAGATTCGGAATCGATTATCCCGCTTTAAGCTAATTTGGACACATCGCGCGGTCGATACTATTTAATATGAGGTATTTCGTTTCATTGTTGATTATGGGCGTGGTTATGATAACCGGCTGCGGCCCGAAACCTTCCGCGCGTATCCACAACAATCCACGACCATTGACATCCGAGGAGCGCGACCGGATTATCGAAACCGCTGAGAGTTATATCGATACGCCTTACCGCCGGCGAGGTCAGAACCCATCGGGATTTGATTGTTCAGGGTTTGTTTATAATGTATATTTGGAGGCGATAGATTTGGAGCTTCCACGATCAACCAAAGAACTGTTCGAAGTGTCCCGTCCCATAAACGTCAACGATGCCCGTCCTGGTGATTTTATTTTCTTTTCAATAAACGGTAATGCCCGACCCGACCATGTTGGTTTGATAATAAACCGCGAAGAATTTATTCATTCGTCCAAATCCAAGGGGGTGACGATTTCGTACCTTAAAGACCAATATTACCGCCGTAAGTTTCTTTCGGTTCGGACGCTCAGGTATGAATTAATCGCCGGAAACAACGAACCATAAGTTGCCATATCCACGCCCTGTTTCTACTGTTTAAATTCAACCAACCAAATGTCGCCCAGGGGAATGTTGTCTTCGTCTTTTTTGGCGCTGAAAATATCATGGGATACCACAAATACCAGATATTTACTATCTGGAGAAAATTGAGGCCATAGCTCATATAATTGAACATCAACGCTGCTTCTGGGGATACTGTAAAATTGATTGGCGGCCAAATCTAAGATGACGAGGCGATAAAATGTTTCGCCGTAATTGAACGCAACATACCGACGATTAGGCGATATCGCCTGAAAAAATGACGGTTGAGGGCCGTATGTCAATTGAACGATAGAATCGTCTATTGCTTTGTAAATATTGAACGCTCCTCCGCCGGTATAGTAAATCAATCCATAAGGCGTACGATAACCCGCCTGAGGACTTTCGCCAAGACGAGCCGGTAACGATTCCGGAGGAACGAATCCCGCGTAAGAATCGAACAGAGCCGGAGTTTGTTCGACCAGATAGAGCTTATTGTTAACATAATCGTAAGTAAACTGTCCGGCCCGCGCGTCAATCGGCTGTCTGAATGTAGTATCCGGTTTTGGGGTGACGATTCTCCGGAAATATATTCTATCGCCGGTGTTCGTAAAAAACGGTTCCATATCCCGTTGCATATCGGTAATCTGCCTGGTTGTCGCGATTTCGGCCAGATCCCTGAATTTTGCCGCGAATCGGTCGTTTGTCTGACCGTTTTTGCCGGTCGATTCCCGACCGCCGCATCCAACCCATATCGCGATAGAAAACGCCGATAAAACGAGTACCCATCTCATATAATCAACATAATTATTCGAAACAATCCTGTCAATTTCAATATCGATGGATTGGTGTCGATTTTTCGCTTGACTAATTTGGCCGGGTATGTTTAGCTAATTTCGCAAATATAGGAGGTTCGCTTGAAAAGAGTGGCGGTTTTCGCGGTAATTTTTATAGTTTTGTTGGTGGTGCTCATCACTTTCCTTGCAGTATCAAGGCGCGAGGATTCCGGTAAGGTGGTTTTATCGGGAGTCGTCGAGTCGGTTCAACATGACTTATCGTTCAGGATTTCAGGTCTGATAAACCGTATAAATTATGATGAGGGGGACCTGGTTGATTCCGGCGCGGTGATAGCCACGCTCGATTCCAGTGAACTTGTGATGTCCGCCGACCAAATGCGCAAAGCTTATCAAGCATCCAGGGCCAATATCGAACAGTTGAACGTTCAGCTTGCGACGGTTAACCGAAATCTCAATAAAATAAAAGAACTTCTTCAAACCGGGGCGGCCAATAAGACGCAATTCGATGATTTATCCGACCAGAAACGCGTCTTGCTGGCCCAGTTGGAATATGCCGCGAAAAACCTGGAATCGCAACAGGCGATGGTCGATCTTGCTGATATCCGGAAAAACTACGCAATCCTCGAATCGCCCGTTAAGGGAAAGGTCGTTTCCCGCCAATATGAACCCGGTGAAATAGCCGCGCCCGGAGCTCCGGTCGTATCAGTTTCCGACCTGAACGACCTTACAATCAAAGTGTACCTTCCGGAAATCTATCTGGGAAGAATCAAATTAGGCGACTCCGTTTTTATCGCTGTTGATTCGTACCCCGGCAAATCATTTTCAGGCAAAATCGTGAACATATCCGATAAAGCCGAATTCACACCCAAAAACGTGCAGACCAAACAAGAGCGGGTAAAACAGGTGTTCGCATTGAAAATCGCCTGTGATAGTCAGGGGGGAATGTTAAAACCCGGCTTGCCCTGCGATGTGACCATTCCTCTTAATTGATACGCCGCGTAAACGGGTGAATCTCATCATAAGATGGCGATAGTAACGGTCGATAGATTGCACAAATCGTTCGGCGCCGCCACGGCGCTTGAGGATATCTCGCTTTCCATCGAACCGGGCGAGGTGTTCGGCCTTCTTGGGCCCGACGGCGCCGGTAAAACAACTCTGATACGCATTCTGGCCGGCGTGATGAAGGCATCTTCAGGGAAGGTTGATATAATGGGTTGCGATATAACCGCCGATATGGATTCGGCCAAAACTCATATTGGATATCTTTCGCAGAAGTTCTCGTTGTACCCCAACTTAACGGTGGCCGAAAACATTGATTTCTACAGTCGGTTGTTCGGAGTCGGCAAAATTGAAGCTGAAAATCGCAAACGGCGTTTATTGGAATTTTCACGGCCTGCTCCTTTCGCGGACAGGCAGGCGCGCCATTTGTCGGGAGGAATGAAACAGAAGTTGGCTTTGACTTGCGCTCTTATACACACGCCGAAAATATTACTTCTGGATGAGCCTACGACCGGGGTCGATCCGATATCGCGCCGGGAATTCTGGAAAATACTATATGATTTAGTGGCTCAAAAAGTTACCATAATTATAGCCACGCCATATATGGATGAAGCCGAACGAGCCGGTAGGGTGGCCCTTCTATATAAGGGCCGGGTTTTAAAATGCGCCGCCCCAGAGTCGCTTCGCCGCGAATACCCATATCAACTGGCGGAAGTCGTGACGGACGATTTGCATATTGCCAAGACCCTGTTGGAAAAAAGATTCGGCGCGGGGAATGTGACGTTTTTCGGGGATAAGCTTCACCTGAAAACTGCTGATTATCGTAGCTTCAGCGAAACCATAAGAGAGCTTTTCGCCGAATCGCATATCCAATTACTGTCGCTGGAACAAATCGAGCCGCATTTAGAGGATGTATTCATTGACGCAATCAGCTGAATATTCGGTGGAGGTATTCAACCTCCGAAAAAAATTCGGTGATTTTACGGCCGTCGACGATATTTCTTTCGCTGTAAAAAAAGGGGAGGTATTCGGTTTTTTGGGCCCCAACGGCGCCGGTAAATCGACCACGATAAGAATGCTGTGCGGAATTATCGCCCCGACAAGCGGCCGCGGGACGGTCGGCGGTTTATCTATCACCGGCGATTTGCGTTTGATTAAGCAATCGATAGGGTATATGTCGCAGAAATTTTCGCTTTACGAAGATCTTTCGCCATTCGAGAATCTCAATTTTTATTCAGGGGTCTATCCGATTGAGCGCGACAAACGCAAAGCCCGGGTCGCCTGGGCTTTGGCCCTGGCCGGCCTGGAAGACCGTCAAGATGATTTAACCGGAAATCTTTCCGGAGGACAAAAACAGCGTCTGGCGCTGGCCTGCGCGTTGTTGCATGAACCGGATATACTTTTCCTCGACGAACCAACGGCCGGAGTCGATCCCCTATCGCGGCGTAATTTCTGGGAGATTATCTATAATCTGTCGCGTTCCGGAGTTACCGTGTTCGTCACCACTCATTATATGGATGAGGCCGAACATTGCGATAGAATCGGCTTTATTAATTCGGGTAGACTTATCAAAATCGGCTCGCCAAAGGAATTGAAATTGTCGGGTCGAAAATTGGTTGAGATAAGATGCGGCGATTGGTTGGCGGCTTTTCAGATATTGAAAGAGCATGAACAGGAGATCGGGGAATCAACGCTTTTCGGAACTTCAATCCATTTGGCTCCCAAAGAGGATGGTGAAGCGAAAATGACGGAGCTGCTGGAACAAAGGGGGGTCAAAATCAAGGGCATCAGGCGAATCGCCCCCACATTGGAAGATGTATTCGTTGAATTGTTGAAAGGCGCTTAATTGTAGATATGCGATACTGGGCCATATTTTCCAAGGAAACCACCCTGATATTGCGGGATACCCAAGCCCTGATAATGACTCTGTTTTTCCCGCTTTTCATGTTGATATTGTACGGCTACGGCGTTACTTTCGATATCAATAATGTGCCGGCGGCGGTCCTTGATTATTCAAGCGGTCCCACCTCCCGAGATTTGATTCAAAAAATAAACGCCAGCGGCTATATAACCGCCAATCGCGTTGCCGTAAACTATGATGAAATAAATGAAATGTTGGTAAAGGGCGAAATTATTCTTGCTTTCGTGTTTCCGCCCGATTTCGAAAATAAAATTCAACGGGGTGACCCGGCCGCGATTCAAGTTCTGGTAAATGGTTCTGACGCCAATACCGGCAGTATCGCTTTGGCTTATCAAGCCGCGATTATATCATCATACAATGTTTCTCTGATGATTGAAAAGGCCGGGCGGCAGGGCGTATCGGCCAAGACGATATCGCTTATTTCGCCGCGGACCAGAATCTGGTACAATCCCGAACTGAAATCCGTTCAATTTGTCGCGCCGGGAGTAATCGCGATGGTCATGATGGTTCTTGGCTCGCTTTTAACATCGACGTCTATTGTTCGCGAGAAAGAATCAGGCACAATCGAAATGCTAATTGCCACCCCGATTAATCAATTGGAACTGGTGTTGGGGAAAATATCGCCCTACATAGCGGTCTCGTTGATTTCCGGGGTAATAGTGGTTTTATTCAGCCACTTCGTTATGGGAGTTCCGATAAAAGGGAATCTCGGCCTTCTATTTTTAGGCGGTTTGTTGTATTTGACCTGCGCGCTGGGATTTGGAATTTTCTCCTCGGCGGTCGCCAATACGGTTAATACGGCCAATATCCTGGCGGTGTTTATAAGCTTGTTGCCGTCGATTTTACTTTCGGGCTTTATTTTTCCTATTGAGAGCATGCCGCGAGCCGTTCAGTTGGTCACTTATATCGTTCCGGCGAGATATTTTATCTCGATTCTTACAGGAATTTTCTTGAAAGGGGTCGGCTTGCTGACACTCTGGCCCGAATTCATGTTTTTATTAATTTTCGGAACGGTGCTTTTGTTAATATCGGCGTCTCTTTTTAAAAAGAGAATTGATTGATGTTCCGGCGGATTTACCACTTATCGTTGAAAGAACTTATTCAAACCCTGCGGGATCGCCGTTCGGTCGGGTTGCTTCTGATAGCGCCGTTATTTCAGCTGTTGATTTTCGGATATGTGGCCACGACCGATTTGAAAAGGTCATCGCTGGTGGTCTGCGACTACTCGTCGACTCCCCAAAGCCGCGAATTTGTCCGGGCTTTCACTTCCTCGGGATATTTCGAAGATGATTATTATGTCCGTTCTGAAAATGAAATCGATAATTACCTCGACAGAGGGAAAGCCGTGGCTGCCATGGTCATTCCCGGCGATTTCGCGGCCTGCCTGGAAAAAGGGAAACCGGTTTCGGTCGGATTCATTCTGGACGGCGCCAATTCAAACCGGGCGACTATTTTAAGCGGATATATCGAATTTATCACCAGCGATTATTCAAGCAAAATAGCCAAGCAGGTGTTGAGCCGAGCCGGACGCGAAATGCGACCTTTGATAAATATCGAACCGCGAGTTTGGTTCAATCCCGAACTGAAATCGGTAAACTATATGGTGCCGGGAGTAATGGGGATGCTGACCATGATATTACTGATGAATATAACATCGCTTTGTATTGTGAGAGAGCGCGAGGTCGGCACCGCCGAACAATTAGTGGTTACCCCAATCAAACCGATCGAACTGATAATCGGCAAAACGATTCCGGCGGCTTTTGCCGGTTTTCTGGTAACAACGCTGGTGCTGGTTTTCGGATTGGTTTGGTTCAATATCGATTTCGCGGGTTCCGTCTGGCTTCTTTATTTATTTGCGGCTTTTTTTATGTTTTGTGCGATATCGATGGGATTGATGATTTCGACATATTCACAAACAGGCGATCAGGCTATTTGGGCAAGTATGTTCTTTATGGTGCCGAACATGCTGCTCTCCGGCTTTATTTTTCCGATAAACAATATGCCTAAAATCGTCCAGTACATTACCTATTGCCTTCCGATGAGATATTATCTGAAAATAATTAGAGGTATTTTCCTTCAGGGGGCGGGTTTTATTCAACTCTGGCCGCAGGCGGCCGCTCTATTCGGATGGGGCGTTTTGGTGGCTGTCTTTGCCGCTTTAAGGCTTCGCCGACATTTAATTTGATATTCTGGAATAAAAGGCTGGTTGAAGCGTATTAATAATAGCGGCGAGGAGAACGTGATGGAAATAGGTCAAAAAATAACCCTTCTGATAACAACCATGTTCGCCGTGGTGTTTATCGCGATTGGCGGCGGAATCTTGCTTCATATATTTTTGCCCCAGGCGCAACTATCCGTAGGAATGCGGATTATGTTCGGCGGGGCGATTTTTATTTACGGGATTATTCGAGCTGTGGGAGCCATTCGAAAAATCCGGCGGTATAGTCGGAGCGAACAGACAACTACAATCGACGAAAGGAAGCCGTAACTAATAAAAAAAGCTTGACTTAATAAAGGCAATTAGTATTATACAAATTCAGTTTTTGGGGAAAACGCAACGGGAAAACAGATGGAAAAAAAGAGGATGACAGTGTTAAGAAAAAACGCTATAGCTTTGTTGATTATTTTTGCTGTCCAAATCGCCTGGGCGTCTCCGATTGATGAGCTTGTAAAACGAGTAAAAAGCGATATTGACCGCGGCAACTACGATTTGGCCATGACCCAGACCGATTCGGCATTGGCGATTACTCCCAGCGATTTCAAATTAATTCGGTTGAAAGCCGATATTTTCTTCGCCCAAAATTTATCCGATTCTGCTTTAAAATACTATGAACTGACCTTATCTCAAAAACCAAAAGACCCCGACGCCCTTTGCGGCGCTGGAATTTCGGCGATTAACCTAAATCAAACAACCAAAGCGCTTGATTATTTCACTCGCGGAACGAAATCCGGTAAACGCAAAGCCGAATTTCTATATGGGCTGGGTTTGGCCCAGATGCAGTCAGGGTCGCTCGCGGAAGCCGATGTTACCATGCGGAAAGCAATCAAGGCCGACCCGAAAAATCCCAGATACCACGAAGGTTGGGCGGATGTTAATTTTAAGAAAGAGGTGTGGTCGTTCGCTATAACCGGATATCAGGAGGCGATTAGGCTTGATTCCACCAACGGTCAGTTATACAACAAGCTTGCTAGAGCTCAATTCCAATCGCGCCAATTCAATGAAGCGATAGCCAATTTTAAAACTTTCTTGAAATTCGTGCCCGACGATACCGCGGCTTGGTTTGATGTCGGTCGCATATTTCTGGCCTCGAAAAATTACGCCGAAGCCGCATACTGTTTTACAAAATTGACTGAATTGAGGCCCAATAACGGCGAATATTGGTACGACTTGGGCGAAAGCTATTATAACTTAAAAGAATACGAGAAATGCGGCGAGGCTCTCGAAAAAGCCGTGACCATGAATTTTAAAGTCGCCGAGTCGTATAAAATGTTGGCCAAAGTGTATCAACTTCGTAAAGAATATTACAAAGCCGATTCGGCATACACCAGATACGAGAACGCCATGGGACAGCCGCAAGAGGCCGATTACTGGATTGACAAAGGCAAGGTCATGATAAACATCGGCAAAACCAATCCGGAATTTCTCGAACGGGCTATAGCGGCTTTCGATAAAGCAATCTCGCTTGATTCCCTTAATTCAGCCGCGCTTGAATATGCCGGTTTGGTTCGTTACTACAAAGAAAATTACGGCGCCGCCATTCCGTATTTCGAAAAGAAGGTCGCGCTCGATGGAGACAATGTCAGCGCAAACACTCTCCGCAATTTGGCGTTTTGCTATTTAAAAATCGAAAATTACAACAAATCGGCGTCAACATTGGAAGAGGCGATTAAACTAAAACCCGACGACGCCGCTATGCATCAGATGCTTGGTAACATCTATAAGTTCCGCGGGTCGCCCGAAAACGGCCTATTGACGAAAGCCATTGACCATCTCAAAATAGCGCTTAAAGATACGACGGGGACTATTCAAAACGGCGAAAAATGCAAGATAAAAGGCGATATCGGTTATTGCTATGTTATATTGCGAGATTGCGATAACGCTATTCCTTATCTGGAACAGGCGGTGGTGTGCAATCCCAAAGACGAAGGCGTGAACTTAAGTATGGCCCAGGCATATCATCTGTGCAACAGATTAAAAGACGCCAACGCCTATTACGAAAAAACTCTCGAAATCAATCCCAAAAATAAACTTGCCATAGAGGGGCGTGCCAGGACCACTATTCGTTAATTATTAAGCAAATTTAGGAGATATTATGGCAAAAGACGAAAAAATAGATCCGAGAGAGCTTCGTTTTAATTATCTCGGATTCGAATATTTGCCTGGAAAACTTAAGGAGTTTTGGGCGTCGGAAGACGAGAAAAAGAAATACCTCGAAAAAATCCGCGAGCGCAGAAATACCCAAATTTCGATGGAACGCGATTTTTCGATTGTTAACGCCGGCCTTCTCAATAAAGCCGACCGAATCTTTATTTCGCTGGCGTCAGCCTTGATGATTCTTTCATTATTTATGCCCTATTACAGTTTTACGGCGTTTGGCAGGCATGTTTCGGGCATGTCGTTGAGTTACCTGTTCAATATCGGTTATGTCAGCAATATAACGGCCTGGGGCAGCCTTTTAATGAAATTGATTTTGGTGATGTCGGTTATTCTTATCATTATCTCACCGGTGGTTGGAATAATCAATATACTCGCTTTAAATAAAAGCCAGAACAAACCAGATTACTATAAAGGCGTCAAGTCAGCCGGTCGGTTGAATGTTATCGCGCTTCTATTATACTTATTGTTTTTTGTGCTTTTGGCCACCGGACAGGCGAACCCCTTTGGCTCGCTTGGTATCGAGGCGCTTGGCGAGACGCTAAGCCTGGGAAGTTTGATTCGCATGTCGGGTTATGCGATTTGGGTTAATCTTGGCGCCCATATTTTGGGTATGTTACCGGCTTTGGAATTATAATGAACGAAAACATAATAAAATCAGGAGGAATTAAGTGAAACAATCAGTCTTCATGATCGTCATACTGCTGATCTCACTGGCGGTAGGGTTCATAATCTGGGCGCAATTTTTACCCGATTATTTACGCGAGGGTGGTCCACTGGTCGCGGTATTAATCGCTTTATTGGTGATGTTAATCGGTTTTATCATTGAAAGATGGCTTACTTTGAGAGTGGCACGCGGTAAATCATCCGTACAAGCCTTTTTCAAAAAAGTAATCACTTTGCTCCAAGACAACGATTTTGAGGGCGCGGTGGCTGCCTGCGATAAGCAAAGAGGGAGTGTCGCCAATATTCTTCGCGCCGGCATAGAAAGATACAACGCTGTTAAAGGGGATAAAGCTCTTCCCGCCGAAAAGAAAGTCGCCGAAACCCAGAGAGCTATCGAAGAGGCCAATGCTCTCGAAGTGCCGCTTCTGGAACGGAACCTGATAGCCCTTTCGACAATCGCCTCAATCGCGACTATGGTCGGTCTGCTCGGCACCACAATCGGTATGATTAGGGCTTTTGCGGCCACCGGCCATCGTAAAGGCGGCGTTATCGATGCCCAACAGCTGGCCGTTGGTATTTCCGAAGCTTTGGTAAACACCGCCGGCGGTCTGATAACGGCTATCGTGGGTATCGTGGCTTACAACGTATTCGTGAATAAAGTGGATACTTTTAATTATACAATTGAAGAAGCCTCGTATGAAGTCATGCAGTTGATTAAATCGAAAGAGAGCAGTTGATGTCCAAAAAACCAAAAAGAAGAATCGGTATTGCCATCGATATGACGCCAATGGTGGATATTGGATTCTTGCTGTTAATCTTTTACATGACCACGACGCAATTCAAACCGCCGGAACGCGAACATGTTACGTTGCCGGCTTCACATTCGGAAATCAAGGTGCCTGATGCGGGTTTGATTAATATCACTATCAACAGCAGCGATAATATCTTTATTGAATATGTTACGAAAAATGAGCAAACCGGCGAAATTTATCGCGAATCGCCGGAAGTAACGCTTAATACGCTGAACTCGGAATTGGCCAAAGCCAGGTTGAAATTCCCCAGCGCTTACATATTAATCAAAGCCGACAAAGATTCAAAATACGGCACTATCAGAGAAGTGATGAATACGCTTCAAGATGTGAAGATAGACCACTTTTCCCTGATGACCGAAATGAAGTCCGACCAAATCGCGCCATCGGCGCTGTAGAGGAGGTGATATCTAATGGGAGCAGTAGACCAACCCCAACGACCGGCTAAAACCAAAGGCAAGGGACTTCGCCGTCCCAAACGGCGTATCGGTATCCGTATCGACATGACTCCTATGGTGGATATCGCTTTTCTATTATTGATTTTCTACATGGTCACCACCATCTTTTCGGCGCCGCAATCGATGGAAATCGTGTTGCCGCCGAAAGAGGCCAAAGAAAATAAGGTTGATGTCGGTAAATCCAATCTCTTGGAGATTTTGGTTGATGTTGACGGCAATATCTTCTGGCAAAATGACAGGGCCGATAAACCCATGCCGTTGCCGGAATATTTACCCAAACAAAACTTACGGAAATTCCTGCTTGAAAAAAATCAGCAAAATCCGAAGTTAGTGACAATCATTCGACTTGAAAAAAACAGCAGATTCGAAGATATGGTTGATATTTTCGATGAAATTCAGGTCGTTGAAAGATTATTCAAGCAAACCGACCCCACCTGGTCATATAAACGAAGCTTGCTTGATATGACCGAATGGGAATATCAATTGCTTCAACAGGCAAAAGCGGCTATGGGGGGAATACCCAAACCGGCGGGAGGTACATCATGAGCTCATATTCAATTTTGGCCGGTTATGGCAACTTCGAGCTTAAACGGGCGTATAGGCGCAACATGACTTTAGGCATGCTAATCGCCAGCGCCTTGGCTTTGTTTTCCGTCGGAAGCGTTACGCTTATCAGCAAAATATCGAGCAAACCGCCGGAGGCCGTCGGCACCATCACGTTGAAAAGTATTCAAGACCTCGGCGCTCCTCCGCCTGTTGCGCAAGCCGATGTGCCTATCAATCCGAATATTGAACAGACTGTAAAACCCACCGTAGGTGTGCCTACGCCGGTACCCGATGAACAAGCTCCGGAAGAAGCCACAATCGCTACACAGGATCAATTATCTCAAATGGCGGCTCCGGCTCCGGTTGTTGACCTGGAACAGATTGGCAATAAAGAAATCAATGTCGAAAACATGGAAGAACTTTTGCCTAAACCGGATGAATTTGTGGCTTATGAGGAAGCCCCATCTCCTATTGAACAGGTGACGCCGGTGTACCCGGAAATGGCCCGTCAAGCTCAGGTTGAGGGCGTAGTATGGGTAAAATCGCTGGTTGACAAGGACGGCAGGGTTCGCGATGTGATTATCGTAAAACCATCGGGAGCAAATGCCGGTTTTGAAGAAGCGGCGATTGAAGCTGCCAGAAAAACTATCTGGAAACCGGCTATTTCAAATGGACAGCCGGTGGCCGTTTGGGTTTCTTATAAAATCGAATTTGTCCTCAAATCGCGATAGAAATTGTCCTTGATATGATATTTAAGCCCGGCAGAGCCTTTCTGCCGGGTTTATTTTTAAATTACAGAAAAGAGATTGCCTTTTTAATCGTTTTGCCCTTAAAATTTGTCTAATGAATAGATGGATATTTATCGCGTTCTTGACGGCCCTGACAGCGTTTCGGATTGTCGGAGCGACCATGCTTGAATTTACTGCCGCCGTAGCCGCCGATTTCCCCACGTATAAAACCTTGCCAGGATTGTCAAATGGTCTGGGGTGGAGTTTCGGTGTCGGTATAATGCCATTTGAGAGGGGCGGAATCGCTCTGGGGGTAAATTCGACCTGGCATAAATTCGATGCTGATACCGGTCGGACTCATTTCATCCGCGGCGATTCGCATCGGATGGGAGTATTTATTCAAGGGCAATATCGTTTTTTGAAGGTCGGCGATTATCACTTTCACGCTTATTTGGCTGCCGTTTATAACAGTATTAACGGCGGAGACGAAAGCGGCGCCTATCTTGAATATGGGGTCAATTCCGAGGATGTCGGCTATTCCGGTTATGGGACTTTATTAGGTATCGGCGTAAGCCGTAGATTTTCGGAAAATTACTCACTGAATATGTGCGGCAAGTACAATATAGTAAACTATAGTAAGCATCAGTACCCATTTTTCATCGATACCGAATATGCAAAAAGCCGCGCCGGAAGTTCTCTGTTGATTAGTTTTGGAATACTATATCAGATAGATTTTGCTGGATTTTAATAGAGCCGAATCGGCTTTTTTTGAAGCGATTAGATAATCAAGAATTGAAACAATCTCAGGTGGTTTACGTTATAGAATAGAGAAACCATTAACAAAGGAGCTGTTTTGGATACTCTCGAAAATACGCAAACGGCGGCGATGGAACAGCCGCAAGAACCCGGTTTCTTTACCAGATTAGTAAATATTTTTATAAGCCCGGCGGAGGCTATGAAGTCTATCGACCGCGTTCCAACCTGGTTTTGGGCGCTGCTGCTGACAACGATAGTATCGCTGCTTGTGGCTATTGTCGTGATGCCTTTCGCGATGCAAATGCAGATTGACATGATACGCAACAATCCGAATATACCGCCTGAACAGGCTCAAATGATAGAACAACAAATGATGCAGGGCGGCACGATGCAGTATATTGGGGCGATTTTCGGCGTCATCATCGGGCTTCCCTTGATTAGCATTATAATCGCGGCGGTATTTTATTTCGTAGGCTCGGTGCTTCTCGGAGGCGACGCGACTTTCAAAAAGAATTTTTCTATATGGATTTGGGCCAGCTGCATATCATCGCTGGGGGCTCTGATTAAGTTGCCGGTGATGTATATCAAGAAAAACGTGATGGTCACTTTTTCGCCGGCGTTGTTTTTATCGGGAGATTACATCGGGAAACCGATTTATACTCTATTATCTAATTTCGATTTTTTCGTAATCTGGCAGCTTGCGGTGTTCGCGATAGGATATTCGATTATTTACAGGTTTAATAAAGCCAAGGCCTTCGTTACGGTCGGGGCCCTCTGGGCGATTTGGATTGTATGCCATATCGTTTTTTCCAGCGTTTTCGGCCGTTTCGGCATTATGTAATAGTGGAAGAGGAGATACAATGAAACGTTCAACTATCCTGGGGATAATTGCGTTAATATGGGGAATTATGAATTCGGGGGTTTCCGCCGAAGTATATTCGTTGGAAAAATGCGTTGATATCGCGCTTCAACATAACGCCTCGATAGTGACGGCCAAGAACAGCTATGAGGCTTCGAGATTTTCGGTTTATAACAGTTATGGCCGGCTGTTGCCATCTATATCGATATCGACCAGCCAGACCGAGTACTGGGAGCCGCGTTACGGCAAATCACAGGGCGCCTCGGGTGGAATTTCGATAAGGGAGACGCTCGGCGGTTTCGGCCTGGCCAATTATCATGATATCAGAGCCAGTCGGGCGCAAAAGCAATCGAGATACTACAGTTATATAAACACCAAGCAAGCTGTTGTTTTGGCCGTCAAGGAAGCTTATTTCAATTTAATCAAGGCCGATATGCTGGTCGAGGTGGCGAATGACGCTCTAAAAAGGGGAGAGGAACAACTTAAAGTCGCCCAGAGCCGTTACGATTTGGGTTCGGCCGCTCTTTCAGATGTTTTAAAAGCCAAAGTGTTGAGAAGCAACGCCAGGTTAGATTTAATCACGGCCCAAAATAATTACAACTTGGCCAAGGCCAATCTGAATTCGGTAATGGGAATCGATATTGCTCGCGAATTCGAGGTCGCTCACGATTTACCATCCGAAACATTCGATATTACTTATGATGAAGCGCTGAATCAAGCCCTGAACCATAACGCGTCTTATAAAAAATCATCTTATGACCTGGCGGCCGCCAAGTCGGAGCTGGGCGCCGCCCGCACCAATTTTCTTCCCGATTTTTCGTTTAGTGTAAACTATGGCACAGCCGCCGATAAATACTTTGACCTGTTTAAAAACGATTACATGGCCTCCAACGCCACTCGAAGCGTCGGGTTTTCGGTTTCATATAATATTTTCAACAATCTTGGCGATTTAACATCGCTGGTGGCGGCCAAGAAAAACCTCAATTCCGCTAAATCTGTCTACGAGAACGGCCGCAACGACGTGGTGCTGGAAGTAAAGCAGGCGTATCTTGATGTTCAACAGAATAAAGAAAAGTTGACGGTTAATGACGAATCGGTGGCCGCCGCTCAGGAAGATTTGAATATAGTTCGCGAAAAATACAATCTTGGGGCGGCGACAATAATCGAAGTCCTCGATGCCGAGGTTTCGTTTAAGACGGCTCAAACCAATAAGGTCCAGGCGCTGTTTGATTACAATCTGGCGATTTCCCGTCTGGAAAAAGCTATGGGCAAATAGGTGAATAATGACTAAGAAAAAAAGACTGCTTCTCATAATCGGAGCCGCTGTTATCCTGATTGGACTGATTACGGCCGCTTTGCTGACAAATCAGGAGAAAATGATACCGGTTACGATTGAGAAGGTGGAAAATGGCAAAATCGTTTCCATAGTTACCGCCAACGGCAAGGTCGAGGCTAAAACAAACGTGAACATCTCATCCGATGTCATGGGGAAAATCATCGAAATTCCGGTAGTCGAGGGACAGAACGTTAAAAAAGGCCAGTTGCTGGTGGCAATTGATAAAACCCAGAGCGTTTCCGAAGTTGACCAAATGAAAGCCCTTCTGGCGGCGGCCGAGGCCGATCGTGAACAGGCCCGTATCAATTTCGATCGTCAAGCGGCGCTATTTGAACGCAAACTTATTTCGCAATATGAATACGATGTCGCCAAGAATACGCTCGATAGGGCGATTCAGGCTGTTAATCAATATCGCGCCTCTCTCGAAATCGCCAAAGACCAACTGAGTAAATTTACGATAAGGGCGCCCATCGATGGTACAATCACCGATTTGATTTCCAAAGTCGGCGAAAATGTTCTTATCGGCACGATGAATAATGCGGGCACGGTGATAATGGTTTTATCCGACCTATCGGAAATCGTGGTAAAAGCCGACGTTGATGAAACCGATATCGCCTCGCTGGCTATCGGCCAGGATGTTGAAATCAGCCTTGACGCCTTTCCGGATACGACTTTCAAAGGCAAGGTGACCGAAATCGGAAATGCGGCCAAAACCAGTGCCTATGGAGTACAGGATCAAGTCACCAATTTCGAGGTCACGATTTTGATAACGGATTCGGTTCCGGGGATAAAGCCCGGTATGAATGCATCGGTAGATATAACGACCAATATCCGCGAAAACGTTCTGAAAATCCCGATTCAGGCTGTCGTGATGCGCGCTCCCGAAGATACTATTAAAGGGGCGATGGTCAAAGCTTTTAAGCCGGTGGCGGAGGATGAAAAAGATAAACCGCTCAATTCAAAAGTTAAAAAAAGCAGCAGCAAAGATGAAATGGAAGGGGTGTTCGTGGTCGAGAAAAATGTCGCGAGGTTCGTTCCAATAAAAACAGGCATTTCCGACCAACAATATATCGAGGTGGTCAACGGACTTTCCGAAAATCAAGAGATTGTAACGGGATCTTTCAAGACTCTTCGCACTTTAAAGCAAGGCGATAAAGTCAAAGCTAAACCCAAGACATCATTTGATATAAAAGAAAAAGATTGACAAGCGCGCATCGATATTATGGACAACAATATTCTGATTGAAACCAAAGGCATCTGGAAAACCTATCAGGTGGGCGCGGAAACCGTACACGCTTTAAGCGGAGTCGATTTGACCGTCAGGCGCGGGGAATATATGGCGATAATGGGCCCTTCGGGCTCGGGGAAATCGACCTTGATGAATCTTATTGGATGTCTGGACACTCCCTCGCGGGGTGAGTATCGCTTGAACGGACGGCTGGTGTCTTCGATGAACGATGATGAACTGGCGCTTATTCGAAATAAAGAAATCGGATTCGTGTTTCAGACATTTAACCTTTTGGCGCGTGCCAGCGCGCTTCATAACGTGGAGTTGCCGCTGATATATAACGGTACTCCGGCGGATGAACGTCTGGAACGAGCCAAAGAAGTGCTTGCCAAAGTCGGTCTTGGTGACAGGATGAATCACAAGCCCAATGAGTTGTCGGGAGGTCAGCGTCAGAAGGTGGCGATTGCCCGCGCTCTCATCAACAATCCATCGTTGATTTTAGCGGATGAGCCAACCGGCAACCTCGATTCAAAATCGGGAAGCGATATATTAAGCCTTCTCACCGAAATCAATAAAGGCGGCAACACGATTATAGTTGTTACCCATGAACGCGAGATAGCCGCCTGCACCCGCAGAATTGTCTATATCAGGGACGGACGAATAGAAAAAGAAGAACAGCTGGCCAAAGCCGGAGCATGAAATGTCGGTGAAATTATCGGGCCTGTATAACCAATTTTATGAAGGCGTTGTTATCGCCTTGCGCGCGATTATAACCAATAAACTCCGGGCGGTTCTTACTCTGATTGGAATAGTTATCGGCGTAGCCACCGTTATCGCTGTGGTGAGTGTTATCAATGGTATGAATAACTATATCGCGGCCAAAATCAACACCCTGGGGCCGGCGACGTTTGTCATCGATAGATTCGGAATAATAACCAGCGATGAAGACTGGCATAAAGCCTCCCGCCGCAAAAAATTAACTCTTGAAGATATGGAGGCCATAAAACGCTATTGTTCTTTATGCGAGGATGTCGGCGCTAATTCGTCAACTATCGGCAAAGTAAAATATGGCTCACAGTATTTGGAAGATGTTTATATAATCGGAGCGACGCCTAACGTTATCGATATTACTGATATCGATGTTGCTTATGGGCGGTCTTTCAACGAGTCCGACAACGAGCAACGTCGGGCGGTTTGCATGATTGGTCCCGACATCGCCGATATGCTGTATCCCGGACGCGACCCTATCGATAAAATCATTAAAGTCGATAACTACTATTTGAAAATAGTCGGTGTTGGGACCCGCAGAGGTTCGTTTTTGGGGCAGAATCAAGACCTCTGGGTGGTAATTCCGCTTAATACTTTCGGAAAATATTTCGGCAAGCGGCTCGATTTAGAATTGAATATCAAAGCCGTTTCGGTGGCGGCGCTTGAGGAGGCCCAGGATCAGGCGAGAGTGATTCTTCGGAACCGTCGCGGCGATAAATATAAAGACCCCGATAGTTTCGGCATGATGACGGCCGCCTCATTGATGAAACTGTATAATGACTTGGTGTCGACCGCGTGGATAGTGTTGGTTGGAGTTTCCAGCATTTCATTGGTGGTCGGCGGAATTGTAATCATGAATATCATGCTCGTTTCGGTTACCGAAAGGACCCGCGAAATCGGGATTAGAAAAGCTTTGGGGGCGAGACGAAAAGATATACTCTGGCAGTTTTTGGTCGAGTCCATTACGCTGTCTATTTTGGGTGGAGCTGTCGGGGTCGGATTGGGGTGCGGATTAGCGCTTCTGGTAAAGAATATCTCGCCTTTGCCGGCCGCGGTTGAGACTTGGTCGGTCATGACGGGTTTGTTTATCGCGACGTTCGTGGGGATTTTTTTCGGGATATTTCCGGCGATGAGAGCCGCTAAACTGGATCCGGTGGAATGCTTGCGCTATGAGTAAATTAGCATTTATATCGGCCCGCTTATTGATAGCGATTCTTGTTCTTCTGATTGCGGTCGGCATAATATTCACCGGCGACGGAAATCGTATCGTCTTGATTGTCCTCGAATCGGCAATTCTTGCGGTTCTGTTATTCAATAAGCGTATTCGGGGCAGCCGCGCGGCCAAGCATTTCGTTGAATATAAAGAAAGCATGATAATGGCGATTGGAACGTTCAAGGCGCATAAGCTTCGTTCGTTTTTAACGATTCTCGGTGTGCTTATCGGTGTCTCATCTATAATTGGGATGGTGTCGTTGATTGAAGGGCTAAACGGTTCTATTAGGAATCAAATAGAAAGCCTCGGTTCAAACGTTATTTATGTAAGTAAATATAAACCCGGCGTTGTTATGGGAAATCGTGGCTCATCGGAGCGCAACAGGCCGGCAATCGTGTTTGAGGATGCCCTGGCGATTAAACGTTATTGCCCGGATGTTGACGGAGTGGCGCCTCAAAATTATTACCGTAAACCGGGCGGCAATATCGTAAAGTTCAGAGACAATCAAGCTCGTAATCCGGCATTTTTCGGGACGCTGCCCGATTACGAAGAAGTTAATAATTTTTATGTCGCCCGCGGTCGTTTCATAAACTACAACGATGAAAAATACCGCGCGTTTGTATGTGTAATTGGGGCCGACATGGTGGACGCGATATTTCCCGGAATCGACCCGCTTGAGAAAGAAATTACCATTAATGGCGACCGGTTTACGGTCGTTGGCGTGATGGAAAAACGAGAGACCGTGATGGGATCCAATGAAAATAACTTTGTTTTGATTCCTTATAATACCTTCAAGAAAATCCATCCGGAAGAAAAAGAGCTCTGGTTATCGGTTAAGGCCAGAAGCCCCGCTGTCCTTCAAGACGCAATCGACCAGATAACCGACTTGATGCGCCGCCGCCACGGCTTGAAATATACGCAGGAGGACGACTTCGCGGTATTCACCCAGGAGAGCCTACTGGAAATCTGGAAATCGTTGACGCAAGCGGTCTGGTTGGTGATGATTGTCATATCTTCGATTGGTCTTCTGGTCGGCGGTGTCGGGGTGATGAATATAATGCTCGTTTCGGTAACCGAAAGAACCAGGGAAATCGGTATCCGCAAGGCGGTTGGAGCAAAGCGTTCGACAATTTTGTGGCAATTTCTGGTTGAAGCCGCGACGCTTTCGGGAATAGGCGGGGTTATGGGCATAATCGTGGGCATTTTAATATCGCAGTTTATCGCTCTGGTATCGCCTTTACCGGCAGTGATTTCGATTCCCTGGGTAATAATTGGCTTTTGTTTTTCGGTGGCGGTCGCTATAATATTCGGGTTGTATCCAGCGGCGCGCGCTTCGCGCCTTGACCCGATCGAGGCTTTGCGTTATGAGTAGAAACCAAAATCGCGCTCGATTTGTTAAGAAATCGGTAATCATGAAACCGACCAAGCCGAAAGAGTAAGAAAATGAAAAATATCCCAATCGTCATTATTCTAATTTTGATGTGGGGCGTAGCCTGGGGTCAAGCCGACGATTTTAATTCGGGCAAATTTTATGTCGATTTCGCGTCGTTCAAATCGGATACGCCCGGCTTGAACCAATTCGAAGTTTATTATCAGGTATTCACATCCGGCCTGCTGTATATTCATCAAAAAGATGAATATATGGCTCATTATTCTATAGGAGTCGTCATAAAAAAATCGGGCAAGCAGGTTACCGCTTCCGAAAAAGAAGAGTTTATACGGGAGTTGTCTTACGAAAAGACGACCGGCGAAAAGGATTTTGTTATTAACAGTTTCAAGTTCAAACTCCCGCCGGGAAAATATGAATTGAATATCTCCCTGCATGATCTTAATTCCGATGATGTTATCCCGCTAAAAGCGCCGTTTACCATTCCCGATTACGAAAAGGAGTTGTCGACGTTTTCGCAAATACTATATGCTCGAAAGGTTGAGTCACTTCCATCCGATTCCGCGACAGCCGATACTCTACGCGATAAGACAGTCCGCAATTTCGCCAAACGCGATTGGCTTGTAATACCGTCCTGTTCCCGTAATTACGGCGATGAAGCGACCCAGCTGAAATTTTATTACGAATTTTATAGTCTGAAACCCATGGCGGATTCTAACGTTGTTGTTTATGAAATAATAGATAAACGAGACAATACGGTGGCCGCCGATACGGTCGCCTTGTTTTTGAACATGAAAACGTCGATGATTGGAACGTTATCGCTTGAACATATGCGACCCGGCCAATATGAGCTAAGAATAACCGCTTATGACTCTGCTCATAAAAAACTGGCCGTGTCGAAATCTTCGTTCAGCGTGGTCTGGTCGGCGTTGGCTTTGGTTCAAAATGATTTCGAGACGGCAATTGAGCAACTGCGCTACGCGGCTAATAATGAACAGCTGAATAAGATAAAAAAAGCGCCCGAAAAGGACCGGATAAAGGCTTGGAATGAATTCTGGAAATCGAAAGATCCGACTCCCAACACCGAGGAAAACGAGGTCAAAGATGAATATTATCGTCGGATTGCGTACGCCAACAAGCATTTCTCGTTCATGAACAAGGAGGGTTGGAGGTCGGATTTCGGCATGATATATATTATCTATGGTGAACCGGATGAAATCGAACGCCATCCATATGATAGAGAAAGCCGTCCGTACGAGATATGGTACTATTATAATCCGCGCCGCACGTTCTTATTTGTTGATTCGGGGGGATACGGCGAATATATTTTACAGTATCCCTATGATGGCGACGTTAATAAAAACAGGTATTGAGCGGAAAGGGAAATTTTAATGAGCGGCTTCAGATATATCTTGTTCGCAATCATGTTTAGCCTGCTGATAGGAATTGGCGAGGCGGCCGCGGTCGATCTAGCGATTTGGGCCGATTACGCTTGCTTCAAATATTCCAATAGCGTCGAAAAAACCTACGTGGAAATTTACTATGGCCTTCTAAGGAATCAGTATGATTTCCAGCCGGATAGCACCGGCTATCATAGTTATGTAAATCTAACCGCTATTGTTACTTCAGACAGCGGTCAGTTTGTCGATTCAAGTTCGTGGCGAGTCGGTCTGCGGGCCAATTCGCTGATGGAAGCGCGTACGGCCAACTATATCAGCAACGATATGTTTTCCGCTCAGCTTTCGCCGGGAAATTACAATTTGCTTATCAGGGCGTCGGCGATGACGGGCGGTGGCAGCGGAGAAAAATTGCTTAAACTTTCGGTTCCCGATTTCAACAAAAATTCTCTCTGCATGTCGCAGTTACAGCTGGCTTACAATATAGTCGATGCTGACGGCGGTCCGTTCGATAAGGGAGGCAAAAAAATAGTCCCAAATATCAGAAGGGTGTTTTCTCACGACGATAAAATCTTGTATTATTATGGTGAGGTTTATAATCTTGATACTTCAATATCCGAATTGACCGCCGCGATTAAAATTTATGACGCCAACGGTAACCTGTATAAAGATATATCGCCGTCAACCCAAACCATAACAGGCCGTTCGGCGGTTTTGCTCAGCGGTTTCAATATCACTGCCTTCCGCTCCGGCTATTACAGGATGGTGGTGACAGTGGCTCAGGGCGCGGATAACGCCTCGGCGGAGAAGTATTTCGAAATAACGCCCGGAAAAATCGAATATGAAATCGCCAAAGAAAAAGAACAACTGTCCGAGTATCCCGAAGCCGTAAACATAACCAGTGAGGCCGAAGCCAAGAAATTCCGCAATCAGATACTATATATCGCTTCTCGGGATGAGCTTAAGCAATATGACGCATTGCCGGTCGAGGGGAAAAATAGTTTTGCCAAAGCGTTCTGGCAAAAACGAGACCCCGATCCCGCTACCCAGATAAATGAATTTAAACTCGAACATTATCGCCGCTTCAAATATGCCAATGAAGCCTTTTCGACTTTTCAGGATGTCAATACTGAACCCAACGGTTGGCGTACCGATATGGGCCGAGTGTATATAGTTTATGGTTCGCCGTCAGACGAAGAAAATTATCCATCGGCCTTGGAAGAAAAACCCTGGAAGCGCTGGAATTATGACAATATCCAAGGCGGCGTCTATTTTATCTTTGTTGATGTGGACGGCTATGGAACATATAAATTGGTTCATTCGACCGCCAGAAGCGAACCCAAAAACGAGGATTGGCCTTATTTGGTAAACCCCAATTTAAATAAAGATAGCAATCCCTCCTCAACATTGGATGGCAATTGACATAACCTCGCCGATTCATTATTTTTGCCGGCATGATAACAGTAAAAAATCTAACGAAAGTATTTGAAGACAAGAAGCGCGGTCGTATTGTGGCCGTTGATAATATCAGTTTCGAAGTCAATAGGGGCGAAATATTCGGCCTTCTGGGTCTTAATGGCGCCGGCAAAACAACCACGCTGCGTCTGCTGGCCACGATACTGAAACCGACATCCGGAACCGCCTCACTCGATGGTTTAGATGTCGTAAAGTCCCCCGAAAAAGCCAAGGCGAAATTGGGATTCCTAACCGGGGCTACTGGACTATACGCGCGATTACAGGCGCGCGAAATGATTCGTTATTTCGGACTGCTTTACGGGATGTCGGAAGCGGACGCCGACAAACGCACGGATGAGCTTATCGCGATTTTCAATCTCAAGGATTTCGCCGCGGTGAAGTGCGATAAGCTGTCTTCAGGCAATAAGCAAAAGGTCTCGATTGCCCGGACTATGGTGCATGACCCAGAAGTTATAATCCTCGACGAACCGACAGTTGGTTTAGATGTTATAACCAGCCGCGCGGTAGTTAATTTTGTCAACGACGAGAAAAAACGGGGTAAAGCAATTATATTTTCCACGCACGTGATGCATGAAGCCGAGAAATTGTGTGACCGCATCGGCATCATTCATTACGGAAAAATCATCGCTGTGGGGACTCCCGATGAGCTGAAAACTATTACGCGATGCAACGATATGGATGATGTTTTCGTGAAATTAGTTGAGGATAACGGCAATGTTTCGTAATATAAAAATCATTTACAGAAAAGAACTTGTGGATGTTATCCGTGACCGGCGGACCATTATCTCGATGATTGTGGTTCCGATTCTGATATTTCCCCTGCTGACTATCGGTTTCTCTGGCGTGATGGCAAACCTGATGCAAAAATCGGCTGCCGAAAAACATAAAATCGCCGTTATCAACAAAGATGATGCTCCCGATTTATACGCGTTAATCGATTCATCATCAAAGGTCGAGATAGTCTCAACCGATATATCCGTGGATTCAGCGAAACAAGCAATCCTCGATAAACTGATAAGGGCGGCGATTATAATACCCGACGATTTTTCCAAGAAATTGGCCAATGGCGAAACGACCTCGGTGCAAATACTATACGACGCTTCCGAAACCAAATCCGATTTTGCTCTCGAAAAGGTAAAAGACCTGGTGACCGGTTATAAGCTTGGAATATTGAATTCGCTCTTGGCCGACAGGGGGGTGGACCCAAGCTTATTGGAACCATTTTCCGTGGCTGAAACCAATGTTGCTTCAAAAGAGAAAATGGGCGGCTTGATTCTATCGATATTTCTGCCCTATATAATCATTTTATTGAGCATGCTTGGGGCGATGTACACCGCCATTGATTTAACGGCCGGCGAAAAAGAACGCGGCACCCTCGAAACGATACTCGTCAGTCCGGTGCCGCGCTGGCAATTAGCCACCGGTAAATTCCTGACTATTTTGACCACCTCGGTCGTTTCAACATCGTTGGCGATTATCAGTATGTCGGCCACTATGCTTTATGGGATGCAATCCTTCGGAAGGATGGGAGAAGATATGGCGATTAATATCACGCCGTTGATGATATTGATAATTCTCTTGATGATGATTCCGACCGCTTGTCTATTCTCCGCGCTTTTGATGTCAATCGCCATTTTCGCAAAATCGTACAAAGAGGCTCAAAGTTATTTATCGCCGCTTATGACAATAGTCATATTGCCGGCTTTGGTAGCTTTTCTGCCGGGAGTGGAACTTGATTTAAAACTCGCCTTCATACCCATAGTCAATATATGTCTATGCATAAAAGAATCGCTGATGGGACATATTAACTGGATTTACGTGGCAATTATATTTATAACCACGTTTATTTACGCTTCTTTCGCGATTTTCGTGACTCATCGCATGTTTCAAAAAGAAAGCGTCCTTTTCCGCTCATGAACCAACAATCTTCAGATCGCATATCAAACTATGACGATGGTCAGGCGCGGTCCATTTCAAATGCCGGCATTGAGCATTTGCTTATCGAAGCTTCGCATATCTTAAATTCTGACCTCGAACTCCAACAGTTACTTAAAAATGTGCTAAAAATCCTTACTGATTATCTCAATGCCGAGGCTTCCGCTATTTATCTTACAAGCTACGCCTCTGGTGGACCGGAATTGTTTACGTTTACAGTCGATGGCAAAGTTATAAATAGACCTCACCCGCCGACCGAGGGGATAGGTGTGGCGGCGCGAGTCATTGAGACAAAATCGCCGTTGATGATTAATGATTTTAATTCTGAAGAAGCCCTTAAATGTTGTGTCGATGAAAAGTTGGGATTATCTTCGCGAAATCTTGTCGCCACCCCTATTTTCTATAAAGACCAACTTCTCGGAGTTATCGAAGTCGCTAATAAAAAGGATAAAACCGATTTTAGCGAGACCGATTTGACAATCATGAAAGCCCTGAGCGAACAAATCGGTCTGGCGATTTCGAACGCCGAGCTGATTCAAAGTCTCCGGAAAAAAAATATCGAAATCCAGAGCCTATATGAAGTCGGCAAACTTCTTTCGGGAAAACTTGAACTCGAGGAACTGCTTCAAATTATTATCGAACAAGTATTCAATCTGGTGAAGGCCCGATTGGCAACTATCTACTTGGTTGACCCCAAAGATGGTTCTATACGAGAGGTTATTTCAATGGGGGTACCCCCCGAATACGAATCGAAACTCACAATGAAGATTGGAGAAGGGATAACCGGCTGGGTAGCCAAAACCGGACAGGCCGCCGTAATAAATAATGTAGCGGAAAATCGCCATTATGTACCACTTCTGCCGGAAACGAAAAGCGAAATAGCCGTGCCGCTGTTATCTCGCGGAAAAGTGATAGGCGTTTTCAATGTCGAATCGGACCAACTCAACGCCTACTCCAGAGATGACCTGGAATTATTGCAAACATTCGCCAGCCAGGCCGCCATTTCAATTGAGCGTGACTTGTTGTATCGACAATCGCTGGAGCAAAAAGCTTTTAGGGATGAACTTGATATCGCCCGCAGAATTCAACAGACTTTCCTTCCCAAATCGGGGCCGCGTCTGTTGGATTATGATATCGCGGGTGTGAATATCCCCTCGGAAGCGGTAGGCGGTGACTATTACGATTTCATCGATATTGTCGAAAACCAATGCGGTATAGCGATTGCCGACGTATCGGGCAAAGGTATGGGGGCGGCTTTGATTATGGCCACATATCGAGCCTCATTAAAAGCCGAAATCCGGAATAATTTCGCAATCCGGACAATCCTGGCCAAAGTGAACAGCCTGTTATATGAATCTATCAACCGAGAAAACTATGTTACGGCCGTTTATGGAGTGCTTGATATTCGAAATC
This sequence comes from Candidatus Zixiibacteriota bacterium, assembly GCA_012517955.1. GTDB lineage: Bacteria > Zixibacteria > MSB-5A5 > UBA10806 > 4484-95 > JAAYTW01. Next base: position 41,716 of record JAAYTW010000051.1, read on the forward strand.
ATATATTCACCTACTCCAACGCCGGTCATCCACCACCATTGCTTTTCAAAGCAAACGGCGAAGTCCAGGAATTAACTTGCGGCGGTTATGCCGTTGGTATGTTTTCCGACTCAACATATGAAGAAGCATCGATATATATGGGTCGGGATGATATTATGCTTATGTACACCGATGGGGTTACGGAAGCCCGCGATGAACGGGGCGAAGAATTCGGAACCAATCGCCTGCGGGAGTTGGTCTTGCAGTCACGGAACCTGTCGGCAAAAGAAATTCTTGATAAAATTGTCGATTCCGTCAATAAATTCAGAGATTCCAGTCTTGAGGCGGACGATTTAACTATGATTTTGATAAAATCTATCAAATAGTAATTAAGGCCGTTCACTTATTCGGTTGTTATAATTTATAACATTGTGAATTTGCGCTCTATATATTTCATTGATTATATACTTATTTTTAATACAATCCAAGGCCTATGGTTATAAATAATAACATATAAGTGAGAAGCACTTTATATAAATTTCTTAATGTTCTTATAACTTGTTATTTATCAATTCATTATAAAATTTTATAGCACTTTGTATTGGTGGCACATCAATTGCTATGATATATGGCAGTTTGCTTCTCTCCCCTCAGTTACTTTGGGTGGGGGCTGTCTGGCAAGGACGGCCCCCTTCTTAAGAAAGACTGGAAGAAGGGAACAGAAAAGTGAAAAAAGCGATTACCGAAATTAATCAACAAAACAGGACATCAAACAACGCATAAGAAGGTTGGGTTTGTCATGGAAAACGCCGCTCAACTCAATCCTCGTGTGGCATTTGAACAAATGGCGGTGGAATACCGCGAACAGCTGCTTCGTTACGCCTTGTCTCTTACGGGAGATCAATCAATTTCGGAAGACTTATTGCAGGATACCTATTTAAAGGCGTTACGGGCTTTCGGCATGTTCCGAGTCGGTTCTAATTTCCGAGCCTGGATTAATAAAATAATGTTGAACACTTTTATAAATTACTACAACCGAAATAAGCGGAGCCCTCTCGATTACGGACTTGAACTGTACGATCACGAAGCGACCGGGGAAACCAACAAAAGGTCGCAAACCGAATTCTATGTTAATCTCGATGAATCGAGTTTGCTCGATTATTTCACAAGCGATGAAATCAGGAAAGCATTACTAAGCCTGTCGGCCGATTACCGCAATTGCATTATCATGGCCGATATGATGGGGCTGACTTATCGGGAGATATCTTACTTAAGCGGTTGCCCGATGGGGACTATCCGTTCACGACTTTCTCGTGCCAGGTACATGCTCAAACGCAAACTGCTTAAAGCTGGATTCGCATCGGCAAGCTAAACCGTTCATTCGAATCTCGCAAAAGGCGAACAAATCTGAAAAAATCTTTTCGTCAGGGCAATCCAAAAGGGTTGCCCTTTTTTTGTTGAATATATTTTCGGAATAACGGATATTTGATCGTGCGTTATAACTGGCAGATTCCGATGTTTATTTATTGGAAAAACCTCGTTTCAGCTTTTCTAATATTTTTGGCCGTTGGCCTGGCGGCAGAAATAGCGTTTGCCGATACCCACAAAAACGAAGCAGTATCTGGCAATTCTAAGCTTCAAAATACCGATTTTTATTTGATGGTAACCAATGTGCGAGTTGATATTACTCGATTTTGCGCCGATGAAAATTTAGTAACAGCCCAAACCAAAAAAGTCCGGATAAAAAAAGTGTATACCCCAAAAAGCCCGGTCATGGCATGTGCCCTTGGGATATTTCCGGGCGTGGCGGTTCATGGAATGGGGCATTTTTATATCGGCAAAGGGAAAACCGGTTCGCTTTTATTGCTCTTGGAAGGCCTTTCGATTGCCATGAGTACCGCCGCTATAGATGTAAACGAAGACGGCCGCGATAATTCCAATGGTGTGGCCGGAACCTATGGATTACTACTTTTCTTTGGTTCGTGGGTGTATGATTTTGTGGGGGCTCCGATAAAAGCAAACAAAATGAATAAAGAGCACGCAGTTTCGCCGGTTATTTCGATAGAACCGTCTCGCCATAAAACAATCTTGAAACTCTCGGTGGCGA
>JAAYTW010000052.1 GCA_012517955.1 Candidatus Zixiibacteriota bacterium
AGCCAATCGCGCCTTTATTAGCGGATTGTAACCAGACCTCGCCAAGGCAAGGCGTGGAATAGTCAGAGCCGAACGTATTGGTAAGACAACAATTGCCGACGGCTAAAGGGTATTTATGATTATTCGTTAACGCCTGCACCTGGCTGCTGGTAAATTCCGGATCCGACCATTCATCATGACCGCCATGAGCCGTATAGTTGATATAGCCTACACCGCTATTAACGGTAGCCCTTATCGCCGCGGCATTGCTGCCCGAATTGGGATAGAGATATGTATTTGATGTGATGCCATGGGCCGCGTTAAAATAATAAGTTGTGCCGTAGTTAATTTGGCCATTTCCCCAGGTGGAGCCATGGGACGCATCCATACCGGCAATCATGGTGACATTGCCCAGGTAGCTGGGATCCGGCATCAGGTACTGTTCGTATTCGAGAGTTTTATCGATTTGCGGCTGCAGTTGAGTGGTATTTTGCGCCGAAAATCTGCCATAGTAGATTTCCGGAATGTTATCGTTTGTATATTCAAAATAACTTAAATCGGAGATGTGTCCGCTGAACTGGAAGGCTGGTATCTGTTGAACATCGCCGACGAGCAAGACAAATGACGGCGCCGGATCTGAAGGCGTGCCGGCATTGTAAACCGACCGAATGTAGCTTTTTATCGCTGTGGTCGTCGTCCCGATACTATCAGTATAGGCCGTGATTACTTTAAATCCTCGCTTAATCTTCCATTCGATAAAAGGCGCCAGTTGTGCCTGGAACATCCGATCGGCAACAATCAAATACTTGATTGGATACTTCGTTAAGTCGGCGGTTATCATAGCGTCGTTTTTATATCCGGAATAGTTCAACAAGGCTCCATATACCGGCTCAAAAGCCGCTGAATAGTAATTCTGCTGCATCTGCCGAGTGAGATTCCAATCCGCGTTGTTGTATTTAACCCTTACTGTGACCTCTTTGGTAACCCGCAGGATATTTTGCGTCGGGTTATATTCGAATGGGGCTATGACAACCAGGCCGATATTTACGGAACGCATGATTCCCACCGTTTTGGCCGAAACCAACCGTTGGCTGTAAAAACCGGTTCGAGCGTATGTTGCCCTATTGTACTCAAAAGGCACGGACTCGGGATCCTGCGATTTTGAAAGCGACGGCTGGGTCGGCATAATCGGATACGTAACTCCAAGCTCGGCCAATGAGTATTCTTCAACCTTTGAATCAAGGACTTCCGCTTCCAATTCGCACCCGAATGGAATCGCCAAAAGTTGGTTGGCGGTCGGTAAGTTCGGTTGGCCGATATCCTGTGATCGAACTAAGCCATCACCTGTCAGAAGAGTAAAAATCCCTTCAACGGTGTTGATTTCCTGAAAATCAAGCCGGCTAAGTTGTAGTTTTAGGGTGATGCCTTGCCTGTCCTCATGCTGGATTGTTATACCGGCGGGTGAGGTCGAAAGCGTTATTGACTGATTTGCCATCACTGGCGGAACAAATAGCCAGAAACTGACGGCAATAACAGCTAAAAATCGACACAAATGCTTCACTGATTCCTCCATATGGTTATTGAAATTATTATCATACCGTGAGCGGCCTTATCCGAAAAAACCGAAAATCATTCAAATAAGTTGGCTTCAACGCTCCTCATCGAAGTCCACGAGCTATGCTCCACGATAATATATATAAAATATTTGTAAAAAGGAAGTAAAATCAACAATGGTGGATACTATTTTATGATGCTATAACCGCTTATACACCAATGCGATAAGGCCAGGGTTAAGCAGATGCGCGATAATGGAGTTTGATATTTATATTGCGCGGCGAGTTGCCAGGCGACTTGGTTTACGCCTTGCTGGTTATTTTATATATATGAATTTTATTAGGGCGGACGATTGAGTAAAGATAGGTCCCGCCCGAAGATAACATAAGGCTAAGCGGTTCATCGCTCAATTCAACCGCGTATTTTAAATTTCCATAAGCGTCGAATATTTTGATTGACCTATCCAAAGACGCGGTGGCTATGAAATTGCCATCGTTTGAGACGGCGATACTTACCGCAGGCCCCTTATGAGCAGCAATAGTTTTAACCGTATCATCATCGAGATTGATATAGCGAATTTGCCCATCATTGCTTGCTGAGATAAGTTTCCATACGCCAGATATGCGGCCATCTGACAAAGAAAAGCCGGCGCCGAAAACCGGCCCCGGGTGGGGATAGACTTTCTTTATTTGGTCGGTTATCTTATATAAATAAAGTTTGCCATCCGCGCAGGAGGCCGCCAACAGACCGCTATCCTTTGACCACGCCAAATCCAAAATTTGGCCTTTGGGGCTATGTAGAGTGGCGATATAATTACCGGCGATATCGAACAAGACGATTAGGCCTGACACTTCACCGGCGGCTAAAATTGGAACATCAGCGGCGAATTTGACAACCGCGACTGCCGAGTCGAAACGGTCGAACAGGGTATAGAGCTCACCCGTAGGTGACCAAATTCTAACTGATTTGTCGGCCGAGGCCGATGCAATTGTCCGTCCATCTCCGCTGAAGTCTATCGAGTAGATTTTGTCCTTATGGCCCAAAAATTCTTTATAGACCTTGCCATCAAAATTTTTCAATTGAACTATACTGGGCTGCGAATTGGGCGCCGCCGCGATAAATTGTCCATCGGGACTTATCCCAAATGGCCGGCAGTCCTCGGAAATATCGGAAACAACAGAGAGCAATTCCAGGTTTAACAAGCGTGTGCCTCCATATTGTTACTTTCGGCATTCTTGACTGAGCCTTTAAGTCAGGTATCAGTTGGCGTTACAGGTCGCTATCCGGAAGCAGGTTAAGTAATTGTTACAACGGGTGAAATAAATCTTGCCTAAAGTACCTCAGAATAATTATACTTTGTCAAAAGTGGTCATTATTTTACGATTATTTAATATCGGGGAAAAGGTATGGGTAAATCTTTTGGCGGCCATCGGCCGGTAAAGAAAAATGGTTC
>JAAYTW010000053.1 GCA_012517955.1 Candidatus Zixiibacteriota bacterium
TATTTAATGAGTTGATTCGCGCGAAAGCCGATACATGTATGTTTCGGGGAAACCGCCTGGTCGGCGCCAACTTATCGAAGCCCGCGACGCTTAAGATGGCGGATGCGATTCTGAGTTTACCGAACGGGCCGATTGATTTCGAAGACAACACAATCAGAATTGAGGTTGATGCGGTTTTCTACAATCATCTCTGGGATCTTGTCAACGACAACGGCGCAATGATTGCGTATGATTGTCGGTTAATGGCAAAAGGAAACGGTTGGAAGATAACCGCCAAAGGTAAAAATCATAAAGGAATTTATGTACATAAATCGGCTCAAATCGCCAAAGGCGCTTATCTGGATGATTCTTTGGGACCGATAGTAATCGACTGCGACGCGATTGTTGAACCACGTTCAGTTATTCAGGGGCCGTCTTATATAGGAAAGAACAGTCGGGTAATGGGAGGGGTAATCCGCGAGGGGTGCAGCTTGGGGCCGGTTTGCAAAGTCGGAGGAGAGCTGGAAGAATCGATTATCCTGGGGTATTCCAACAAATGCCACGAGGGTTTTATCGGCCACGCCTATCTGGGAGAATGGGTGAATTTGGGAGCGCTGACTACAAATTCCGATTTGAAAAACATATATTCGCCTGTAAAAGTTACGCTTGACGGTAAAGAAATAGACACGGGGTCGCTAAAAGTAGGTTGTTTTATCGGAGACCATACGAAAACCGGAATCGGTACATTATTCAACACCGGACTTGTGATTGGATTTTGCTGTAATCTATATGGGGGAACCCTTTTCACCGAACGCGAAATAAGAAGCTTTTCGTGGGGTACTCCCGGTAATATCACGCGTTTCAAGCTGGAAAAAGCGATGGAAATTGCTGGTTCGGCGATGAGTCGGCGCGGCCAGGAGTTTAATGAGGTCCATAAGGCTTTATTTACGAACATACATGGTAGCGATAAATAAAAAAAGTAGTTTTGGCAAAAGATGAACAGCGTTTAATATAAGTCGGAGTTTTGACGATAATTATGTGGGATTGCAATTTGTTGACGGCGAATCCTTTTGGGTTTTTTAAAACGAGGAGGGAAGTTTGCCTGAATTAAGAAAAGATCCGATTGTCGGCAGGTGGGTTATTATATCGACTGAAAGGGGCAAGCGTCCGACTGATTTTCCGAGCGTCACGAAAGCGAAAGAGTCGAAAATTTGTCCATTTTGCCCATCCAACGAAAACTCGACGCCTCCCGAAATTTACGCCGTGAGAGAGAACGGTTCAAAGCCCAATTCGCCGGGATGGTCTATCAGGGTTGTGCCAAACAAGTTTCCGGCCTTAAGGATTGAAGGGGATATCAATCGCGAGGGGGAAGGAATATACGATAAGATGAACGGGATTGGGGCGCACGAGGTTATAATTGAGACCCCCGATCATACCAAAGACCTGGTTGACCTTGACTTATCGCAAATAGAGAAAATCATCTGGGCATTTCGGGAAAGAGTCCTCGACCTGAAGAAAGACCCACGCTTTAAATATATTCTGATTTTCAAAAATGAAGGGGAAGCCGCCGGGGCGTCATTGGAGCATGCGCATTCCCAATTGATAGCCACACCGATTTTACCCAAGCGTGTCATAGAGGAATTGGAAGGCGCCAAGCAATATTACAACTACAAAGAACGCTGTATATTTTGCGATATAATCAAACAGGAGCTTCATGAAAAGGTGCGCGTGATTGCTTTGAACGATTTATTTGTGGCAATCGAGCCGTTTGCGTCGCGTTTCCCATTTGAAACCTGGCTGATGCCTCGCTATCATGATTCATCTTTTGAATATATTAAATCCGAACAGATACCCCATTTCGCCGCTATTTTCAAAGAGACTTTGGCAAGGTTGGCCAAGGCGTTGAATCGGCCGCCTTATAATGTGATGTTTCATACCGCGCCGCTGGACAATCGCGACTCGAAAGAGTATCACTGGCATGTCGAAATTATCCCTAAACTAACGAAAGTGGCGGGTTTCGAATGGGGCTCGGGTTTTTATATCAACCCTACGATTCCTGAAGATGCCGCGAAGTATTTAAGTGAGATCAAGCTCGATTGATGAATAATCGCCTGCCTTTTGGGAGGAAAATATGTTTAGTATGAAGATTTGTTATGTCTCGCCTGAAGTTGTGCCATTTGCTAAAACCGGCGGTTTGGCCGATGTGGCGGGGGCGCTTCCCAAGGCGCTTGCGAAACTTGGTAATATAGTCAAGGTATTCATGCCGCTGTATTCCCAGGTCGATAGAAACAAATTTCAGATTTCAAAAGTAATTGAATCGCTTGCCATTGAAGTGGACGAAAAAACAGAGTTGTTCGATTTGTACCATTGCCGGATGGTTGAATCCGAATGCGATTTCTATTTTGTGAAGATGGATAAATTTTTCAACCGTTCGGGCCTTTATGTATCGCCGGATACCGGCAAGGACTGGGAAGATAACGATGTTAGATTCAGCGCTTTTTCGAAAGCCGTGTTGGAATCGATGATAGCGCTGAATTTCAAACCGGATATAATCAATTGTAACGACTGGCAGACCGGATTAATCCCCGCGTATATAAAATGCCAAGGCTATGGAAAGGGGTTTTTCGCCGACACGGCGACAATAATCACTGTTCACAATATCGGTTATCAAGGGCTTTTTCCGGCCGAATCGTTCAAGAAGTTAGGATTCGACGCCAAATTCTACTATCCGACCAGTGGATTCGAATACTATAACCAGGTAAGTTTTCTTAAAGCAGGCCTGGAGTATTCGGATATAATCAATACAGTATCGGAGCGCTACGCGAAGGAGATACAAAGTTCGAATGAGTACGGCGCGGGATTAGAAGGATTATTAGCGTCGCGGGCAAACGATTTATTTGGAGTGGTCAACGGCATCGATTATGAAATCTGGAATCCCGAAACCGACCCGCTAATCGCCGCGAATTATTCGGCCGCCAAACCACAAGGCAAGACAAAAAACAAGAATGCCTTGCGAAAACTGACAAAATTACCTATGGTGCGCCGAGATGTCCCCATTATCGGGATGATATCGCGGATGGCCAGTCAAAAGGGATTCGATTTAATCGCCGAAATCGCCGACCAGATATTTGGTCTCGATATTCAGATGGTCGTCCTTGGAACGGGCGACAAAGTCTATGAGGACCTGTTTCTGGAGTTGGCGAAGAAATATCCCAAAAAGCTTTCGGTTAATATGAAGTTCGATGATGCTTTGGCGCATTTGATTGAGGCCGGCTAAGATATGTTTTTAATGCCATCGCGGTATGAACCATGCGGATTGAATCAGCTTTATAGCTTGAAATACGGAACCATACCGATAGTGCGAGAAACCGGAGGCTTAGCCGATACGATAGAAAACTGCAATCCCTCAAAAAACACCGGCACGGGATTTGTGTTCAAAAATTATGACAGCAAGGAGTTGCTGAATACAATCAAGTTCGCGGTCGAGGTTTACAAGAACAAACCGGTCTGGGCGGGCTTGATGCGTCGCGGTATGGAAAAAGATTTTTCCTGGAGAAATTCCGCGGCGAAATATCTTGAATTATACGATAAGGCCATTAAAAAGAAGAGAAGCGCCTAATTCAAGTATTGCGATAATCCTGGCCGATTTCATAATTCATTATGAGGTCGGCTAATTTCATTTGTGACCGACAAAATGATGCGGCGGTTTTTCAAATTGGTCTATTTTTTAGCTTGACAGATATTATTTGACCGATATATTAGGCATTGCCTGCGGGAATAGCTCAGTTGGCTAGAGCACAACCTTGCCAAGGTTGGGGTCGCGGGTTCGAGCCCCGTTTCCCGCTTTATTTATTTGGGGCAGGGATAGAAAATACGGGATTAAACAGGATTTGTATAAAAGATTATATTGGATATTCCTCTTGTCTCTGAATCGAATCATTTTTATCATATATAATTAATATGATAGGAAGCTGATTTTAGCAAACAACAGTATTGAAAGGATAAATATGGTAACATCTGGTAATTTACAACGCTGGGATCTTGATTCGATATTTCCCGGCGGTTCCAAGTCTCAGGAACTAAAAAAGTTTCTTCAAAATCTAAAAGTTAAACTTGAAAACGCCAAGAAGCTGGTCGAGGGACTCGATTCGGCCGACTATGCCGGTTGGGGGAAATTCGTTCTGGATATGCAGAACATATATGACGATATCCGGCAATCGAGTTCTTTTATCGGATGCGTTATCAGCGAAAATGTCAACGATGAGGAAGGGCATCGACTGGATTCTGAAATCGATGGTTACTCGGCTGAGTGGCAACAGCTTATGACTCGCCTTGAAGATTTCGCGCTGAAATTGCCCGACGCCGAATGGGCCTCTTTTATAGGGGCCGCCAAATTAGATAGCATCCGGTTCTTTCTCGATGAAATGAGAGATAAGGCCAAAGCCAAAATGGCTCCCGAATTGGAAAGGCTGGCATTGAGCCTGGCGGTCGATGGATACCACGCCTGGAACCGCATTTATGATAAGATGGCCGGCGATCTTCGGGTTGATTTCGAGGAAAATGGTCAAACAAAGACTATTTCGATGGGACAATTGGCGGCCAAGA
>JAAYTW010000054.1 GCA_012517955.1 Candidatus Zixiibacteriota bacterium
CCGCATACAATAGAAATATTAGCTTTGTTTTACTTTTCATAGCTCCTCCTTTCTATTGTATTATTAATGTTTAAAAACCCTTATATCTCTTATATCTCTTTTTTATGGCCGAGACATACCATATCCCCTTTTTACTTTTGCCCGGCTAACTAATGATTTTATGATTATATATATATAATTAAGTGAAAATCCGCCGTTGTCAAGAATAATTTAAACCTTTTGCGGGAAAGATCATATCAAGTATTTTGTGTAAAATTGACAGGATTTAGGGGATTAATTGACCGAGGTATATCCAGGACATAGGCGATAATGCCGTAGCAGATACGGTCAACGCTGCCGGCATGGGCGAACTTTCTAAAGGGCTTGATTCTCCTTTGTAATTCCTCCAGATATCGTTCCAGAGGGTTATTGGTTTTGATTAAGGTTTTAAGGGGTTCGGGATATTCACGATAGGTAAGGGTCTGCTCGAAGTTGCGGATAAAATTATTAACGGCGTTGGGTTCTTGAGCATACCATTTAGCCTTGAAGAAGGCCAGTCGGTCACGTAATTCTTTAAACTCTTGACCGAATAAAAATTCGAGCCTAAATTCTCTACCGAAGCAAATCTCAATGGCTTCATGGGTATATCCTCTTTCTTTTTATGGACCAAGCTGGATATACCCTGTTTCTTTAACCCCTTCAACATATATCAATTTTACAAATAGATATTTACATTAATTTGGTGCAACCCATTGAAAATATGACTTGTGCCATATCTCATTATTGATATATTGGGTGAGTATAGTAATTCGTTGACTTTTCGATGGCCGATGTTCAAATCGGGCGCAGAAGGGTCCGGTTTAAATAGGAAGATTAAGCGTGAAATTTGGAACTAAAACAGGTTGATTTACTTAACGAAGATTGTGAAAGACAATAGGTTAACAAGCTATTGCTCCACTATGGTTTTTGAACGCAAAAAGGGGCCTAAAATTTGCTCTATTTTCATGCGGAAAAATATAATCGGAAGGAGCAGGCCCAGATGAAAAGCATGATAATCGTCGCCTTGACCATATCTTTACTGATACCGGCAACCTCATCGGCCGATTGGACATCTTACAACATACTCAACAGCCCTCTTCAAACAGATTATATTATCAGCTTGAAAGTTAATCCACAGCAACAGTTGTTAATAGGGACACAGGGGCGCGGGTTGTATGTAAAGGATTCGAGCAACTGGATTAATTATAATCAAGCCAACACCGGCGTACCGATTAATTATCCTTATGCGATTTCATTGAAAGCTGACACGCTATTTATCGGTTCGGCATCGGGCAATTTAGACCTTCAGCCGCTGGGCGAGGGTTTATCTATACTAAATCTGGCCGATTCAAGTTGGTATCAGTTCAACGCCGGGTTATCGGTCAGTCCGATTATAACCGGTATCGAAGAAACCCCGGATTATCGAGCCGTATGTACCTACGGCGGTGGGATTACCATATTCAATTCGATGGGCTGGATTTGTTATCAAACTGAATTTCGAACGGAATTTACCTACGCCGATTCTCAGCAGCAAACTTTTAAGGTGCCGGCCGGAACATATATACCAACAGATTATTTGAAAGGGATGACTTACGATCCGGCCAAGAACTCGCTTTGGATTGCAACATTAAGCGGCGGCGCGGTTACATATACCGCCGGCACATGGTATACCTATAATCAAAGCAATTCAGGATTGCCTTCGAATAGGGTTCAGTTGGTGATTAATAATCATTTCAACAATAAAGTATATTTTGGGACTTTTGGGCTGGGTTTAGCTGAAAAGAATGGAGCAAGCTGGACCGTATATAATACCAACAATTCCCCTTTGAGCGGCGATTTTATTAGGGCCTTGGCGATAAGACCGGACAATGGCGATCTCTGGATAGGCACCAACTACGGTATCAGCGTGCTGGACACATCGGGGAACTGGTATAATTATATTCCCGGCGATTCCGGATTGATCTGGGGTGATTTCTATTCGGCGTTCGCGTTTGATTCCTTGGGAAATGTCTGGGTCGCCACTTACGGAGGCGGAATTGCCACCAAATACATTGGAACAGTTGAACCACCACCACCGCCTCCACCACCACCGCCGCAGGATACCCTTGCGATAAGCCTTCAAAAACTGAAATTTTTCCTGCGCTCTCCGGCGCGTTCCGATATCACCTGGTTAAATGTAACCTTGAGTCCGACAGTTGCGCTGGCGGATACCGATTCGGTGGCGGTTTCAGTCAGTTCCCAGGCTGGCCCGATTTATAACTGGAATCACACGTTTGAACCGTTCTATCACATATTCCATTGGCGAAACACCGACCTGTATCTGGCTTTGATAAACGGCTCGTCGATGCTTATCAAATACCGCAACGATTTGAATACGATGCAAATATTCCTGCTGGATTGGCGGGGCGCGGTCAATCACGATAACATCGCCGCTTCAATGGATATCCAGATTAAATATGGCAAGTATCTGGCGAGAACCACCACATTAATCGGACCGGTTAACCCTGCGGAGGACCCCGACGCGGATACATTGGCTTATGACAGCGGCGATATCATGCTGTCATCCGAATCGATACCGGCGATAACGGGAATCGACAATCCCACCGGCGAACCGATTCCCCAGGTGGCGGAATTACCGGTAGCATATCCAAATCCATTCAATGCCGTTACGCAAATCGCGTTTTCGCTGACCAGACCTGCATCGGTAAAATTTATCGTTTATGATGTGCTCGGCCGTCAGATAACTTCGATGACGCGCGACATGGAGGCGGGCAATCAGAGTATTTCCTGGGATGGCTCATCACTGCCGACGGGTGTATACTATTACACTATCAACATTAACGATGAACGGTACAATGGCAAAGTTACGTTGCTGAAATAACTTTGAGAAAATTCCAGATAAAAGCGGAGTTGCCGTGATTCTAACGGGGCTCCGCTTTTTTAATTTTCCATGAATTGTTTGATACCGTTCAAAAACATCTGCACAGATATAGTGGTCAGAATCATTCCCATCAGGCGTTCCATGGCCTGAAGGCCGCGATGACCCAAGGCGCGGCTAAGGACAGTCGATAAAATCAGGATAACAGCGGTAAAAACCCAGGCGCCGGCAAGGGCGATTGTCCAGTCGAGCATGCGGGCCGGTTCGCGAGTGGCTAATAGCAACACGCAGGCCATCGCGGATGGGCCGGCAACCAAAGGAATCGCAAGCGGGACGATAAACGGTTCGCGATCGGGGCCGACCGCGAAACCGCCATCGGGGCTGGAAAATATCATCCGCAGCGCGATAACGAATAAAATAATTCCGCCGGCGATTGACAGTGATGGTTCGCTCAAATCAAGAACTTCCAGAATAAACCTGCCGACGAATAGAAAAAAAAGCAATACAATCAAAGCGATAATCAATTCACGCAAGATGATTTGTTTGCGTTTTTCGGCGGGAACATCCTTGAGGACGGTGAGAAATATCGGCATGTTCCCGAGAGGATCCATCACTAAAAAAAGCAAAATCGCTGCGGAATAAATCGACATATATAATCTCCAAGCAGCCTCGTATAGCAAAACGTGATTATTGTCAAGTCGATTTTGAAGTAAGTTTGTAACGCGGATTAATTGTTTATTATATTCGGCGCCAAAAAAAAGCATCCAATTGCCTATGTAGTCGCGCCGGCGTAGCAGAACGGATTATTGAATACCATGGGCAATCCATAGGGTCAGTATATTGTATTCGCGTGACCCGCAATTAGTGTTGTGCAAGCAAGTTACCGCTGATTAAGATATATAGAGGGGCGCCCGTATTTAAATACTATGTTGTACTTAATGGTGTAATTTGGGGACTTTTTTTATTTTTCCCGAAGACATGAAGGCTTTTTACGGGCCAAGATGAATGATTGACAAGCCGTCTTGAAATGATTATTTTGACTTTTTATGAGACGGGAGGATTATGAGCGACGGACAAACTAAATTCACGAAAGAGAAAATCGTTTTCTATCTTGGGGGGATAATCGCGTTCCTGGTCAGCTTCATTGGCTATTTCAAAACGATGGCGCCGACGGTGTCGTTTTGGGATTGCGGCGAATTTATCGCCTGTTCGGAAATTCTCGGCGTCCCCCATCCCCCCGGCACCCCCCTATTCGTTCTAATCGGTAAGTTTTTTATGCTCCTGGGCATTTTTAAAACGCCGGCGCTTAATACTAATTTCATTTCGGTACTGGCCGCGGCGACGACCGTTGTTTTGGCTTACCTATTAATCGTAAAGGTAATTGGATTGATAATAAAGCCGCAGGATTTCCTTTCGCGTCTCGGAATCAATATCGGCGCTTTAACGGGAAGCTTGCTGATGGCGTTTTCGTCGACATTCTGGTTCAATTCAGTGGAAACAGAAGTTTACAGTCTGGCGATGTTTTTGTTTTTGGCCATCCTGCTTCTTTCGATTAAATGGGCCGAACAGCGTCAGGCCGGCGGCAATGATATGCTGATGGTGATTATCGCCTATTTGACTTTTTTGTCTATCGGAATTCACCTGACCACTTTCATGATAATGCCCGCCCTGATTTTATTTTTTGCTATCGCCGACCGGGAAAAAGCCAAAGATTGGCGATTCTGGTTAACCTGGGGAATTCTGGTTTCGTTCGCTCTGCCGTTGCATTTCATAGTATATTTTATCATTCCGCCGACAGCTGATTATCCGATGGTCACCTGGTTGATGATGGTTGTTATATTCGGCGGCGTTTGTATTTGGGGATTGCTTAAAGGCTCCGCTCAATCTAAAGCGGGCTGGGGGTTGTCACTGGCGGTTTTAGCGGCGGCCCTAATCGGATTTTCGCCCCACCTGTATATACCGATACGGGCGGCCCAGAGTCCGCGAATCAATGAGAATAATCCATCCAACCTTCGCCGGTTCGAGGATTACATGGCCCGCAAACAATACGGCCAGGAATCGATGTTCACCCGGATGCTTAAACGGCGGGCGATGTTCAAACATCAGTTCGGCGATTACCCGCATATGGGATTCTGGGGGTATTTCCGCGAACAATATACCAGCGATGACTGGGGAATTTTGCGTTATATACCATTTTTGTTCGGGTTGTACGGCCTTTATATCCCGCTTCGCAAAAGTTTCCGCAACGGATTTTTATTGGCCTCGATATTCCTGATTGGGACGCTCGGGCTCATTTTGTATCTCAATTTCTCGGATGGCACCCGGGGCGAACAGCTCGAGGTTCGCGACCGAGATTATTTCTTCACGCCCGGATTTATGATGTTCGCGATTATAATTGGGATGGGGTTCGCGGCGTTTTTACCGAAGTTCCTGACCTGGCTTAAAAGCAAATTGGCCACCATGCCGGCATTGGCTATCTGGGGCGCGGTAGCCCTGGTTATTTTACTGATGCCAATCGATACTATGAGTTATCACTGGCGGACCCACGATCGCACCGGCGATTATATGCCGCCCGACTATGCCTATAATATCTTAAATTCCTGTGAGAAAGATGGTATTCTGTTCACTAACGGCGATAATGATACTTTCCCGCTCTGGTATTTACAGGAAGTTGAAAAGGTAAGGCGCGATGTGCGGGTGGTGAATTTATCATTGTTGAACACCGATTGGTATATCTACCAGTTGAAACATCAAATGAACGTGCCGATTGAGCTTGACGATGAACAGATAAACTGGGTTCCTTACGATAAACAAGGTCAAATAACAATCTATCGCCCTATCAAACAATTCTATGACCCTATTCGGAAGATGAATCGTTATCTGGTGCCATTCCAGGACCCCAAAACCGGCAATGTGGTACGGGTTCAAGACCAGATGATTGAACATATCGTGATGGCAAACAAGTGGCAATATCCAATATATTTCGCGACTTCTGTACCAGGTTCCAACCGCTGGACCCTCTCGGATTACACTATTAGAAAAGGAATGGCGCTTCAGATAGTATCGGAAAAGTCAACCGATAACATGGATCCCATAACCACGGAAAACTTTCTTTACAATTTGTACCGCTATCGCGGTATCAGCGACTTGAATATCTACAAAGATGAAAACAATGTTGGTTTAACCACGACTTATCCGGAACGGTTCATGGAATTGGCCAAATATTACGCCGATCACGGCGATACATCAAAAGCCAAGACCGTATACTGGGACTGCATCGCCAAATTCCCCTACTATTACCAGAGCTATATAGATTTGAAAGCAATTTATGGTGCGCAAGGTAAACCGGACAGCGCCCGAATCACTTACGATATCGGCGTGCGCAATCTCACTAAAGCGACCAAAGCCTGGCCCGAGATAGTCTTGTACCATCAGTTTTTGGGAATCGTTCATTACGCCAACGAAAACAAAGATGAAGCTATCAAATGCTACAAAACCGCCATCGAACTTGATCCATCGAACAATATCAGTTTCCGTTTCCTGCTTCAGTTGTATACAATGAACAATCAGCAGGATAAGGGCAGCCAGCTTATTGATTGGTGGCTGTCGCATCACCCGGACGACCGCGAGGCGCTTCAGATGAAAAATATGTACCGCAGAATGCCGACACGCGGCTAAATCGAACAAATCGCTTGAAAAATCCGGGGAAATCTGCGATGATGACCTCGGATTTTTTATTTAGGAAAAACGATTCGATTATTTTAATAGGCGCGGAACTATAAAGGCAGAAACGAGATTAGATAGATAATGCAGCAACTCGATGTAAATCAAACGATTTTAATAGTGGTAGGTTCGGATATCAATCCGGAGGAAAAAGACCGGCCGCTGGCCTATTATTTGAAACAAGCAATCGAGAAATCGCCCGAATACGGCAGTCTGCCGTTTCGCAAGTGTATCGTAATATCCGATTCGCTCTATGAAAGCGACAAGATTATTCAAATCTGTCCGACTATCAGTATCGGCGGGCCCGGAGTAAACGCGCTGGCGGCCCGGCTGGCTGAAATACTGCCGATACAGATATCCAAAGACGACCG
>JAAYTW010000055.1 GCA_012517955.1 Candidatus Zixiibacteriota bacterium
AACGGAACTGTATTCTTATTTACGGTGATATTGGCTTTCTCAAGCGCTTGCTCGACGTCTTTGCCGGTTATCCCTTTCTCGATAAAGCTCAACAACATCAAATGATTATCTGTCCCGCCGCTTACCAGATGGAATCCCTGCTTTTTTAAATCCTCGGCCAAAGCCTTGGCGTTTTCGACGATTCTTTTCTGATACTCTTTGAACTCCGGTTTTAATGCCTCGCCAAATGCCACCGCCTTAGCGGCTATAATATGCATTAATGGGCCGCCCTGAATCCCCGGCATGACTTCCTTATCCAGGTCCTTGGCGTATTCTTTCTTGCACATAATCAAGCCGCCACGCGGTCCGCGCAGGGTTTTATGAGTTGTACTTGTCACAAAATCGGCGTAGGGGATAGGGGAGGGGTGCAAACCCGCCACTATCAAACCGGCTATATGAGCTATATCGACCATAAGTATTGCGCCCGCCGCATCGGCCGCCTCTCGGAATTTCTTAAAATCGATAATCCTGGGGTAGGCGGAGGCGCCCGCGATAATCATCTTTGGTTTATGTTCTTTGGCTAACGACAAAAGCTCGTCATAGTCGATTGTTTCTGTTTCGCGGCCGACATTGTAACCTATGATATTGTATAGTTTCCCTGAAAAGTTAACCGGGTGTCCGTGCGTGAGATGACCCCCATGGGATAGATTCATTCCCAACACCGTATCGCCCGGTTTCAAACATGCCATATATACCGCCATATTGGCCTGTGACCCGGAATGCGGTTGGACATTGGCGTGGTCGCATCCAAAAAGCTGTTTGCAACGTTCCTGCGCCAGAATTTCGGCCTGGTCAACATATTTACAACCGCCATAGTAGCGCTTGTTGGGGTATCCTTCGGCGTACTTGTTAGTCATCACCGAACCCATCGCTTCCATGACAGCCTCGCTGACGAAATTCTCGGATGCTATCAGCTCCAATCCCTCATGCTGACGGATAGCCTCGCTTTTGAGCATTCCGAAAATTTCTGGGTCTACCGATTTTAAATATGACATTAAAATCCTTCCTTGCTCATTAATCTTCAAACTTAGAAACTCTGCGAGCGTGACGCCCGCCCTCAAACGTGGTTTTCAAAAAACTATCGATAATCTCTTCCAAATCCTTTTCAGGCGTAAATAACTCCGACAACACCAGTACATTGGCATTATTGTGGGCTCGGGTCAAACGGGCCATCTCCGCGTTGACCGCCAGTCCGGCACGAATCCCTTTTATTTTATTAGCGACCATCATCATTCCATTGCCGGTGCCACAAATCAAGATTCCGTAATCGGCTGTCCCGGATACCACCGACAGAGCGACTTTGCGACCAAAATCCGGATAATCGGCGGCTTCTTCCGAAAAAGCTCCGAAATCATCAAAGTCAATTCCTTTATTATTCAGGATTCCCTTGATTATTTCTTTATATCTATAGCCTCTATGATCGGAACCTAACGCTATTTTCATTTTACCAGCGTCAACCAGTTATACTTATCGACGTAACCATCTTCGAACATCGCGAAAAACGCATTCTGGAGTTTGGCCGTTATCGGCCCGCGCTTACCCTCGCCTATTTGGATACCATCAATAGATGATATTGGCGTAATTTCGGCGGCCGAACCCGTAAAGAACACTTCATCGGAAATGTACAGCGCTTCGCGGGGAATGGTCTCTTCGATAACTCTAATTCCCATATCGGTGGCCAACCTGATAACAGTGTTGCGGGTGATTCCAGGCAAAATCGAACTTCCGAAAGGAGGAGTAATTAAAGTCCCATCCCGAACGATGAAAATATTTTCGCCGGATCCTTCGGAAACATGTCCGTATACATCGAGCGCAATCCCTTCCGCGTAGCCGTGATGTCTGGCTTCCAGCCTTATCAATTGGGAATTCATATAATTGGCGGATGCTTTTGCCATGTCGGGCATAGTGCCCGGAGCGTTGCGTCGCCACGAACTTACGCAGACCGAAACCCCTTTTTCAAGAGCTTCAGGCCCAAGATATTTTCCCCATGGCCAAACCGCTATCGCCACATCAACAGGGACGCCGGTGGGGTCAACCCCCAGTTGGTCGTAACCGCGATAAACGATGGGTCTGATATAACAGGAATCCAATTTGTTTATCTTGATTATATCTATATGAGCTTGCCAAATTTCTTCCTTAGTGAAAGGAATTTCCATACGGTATATTTTACAGGAATTGTATAACCTATCTATATGTTCCTTTAAACGAAAAATGACCGGTCCTCTGCTCGTTTTATAACATCTTTCTCCCTCAAACAACCCTGAGCCGTAATGGACTACATGCGACAGCACGTGGATTTTGGCATCATCCCAATTGACCATCTTGCCATTCATCCAGATTTTTTCGGTTTTGTTAAAAGGCATTTATCCTCCTGGGTGATAAGTTTCTCAATTTTGCCAAAATATAATAAAAGCCAACTACATAAGGCAAATAAAAAAGAGTTTCTCGGATATGGCTGGGCTGATTTGTGATTGACACAATTTCAGATTAACGTTAAAATAGTCATCAATTATTAGAACAGGAACAAGTTGCTGGGTATTAATGTTTAAGGAATGACGATGCTTTGGAAAATATCGCTTTTGCTGTTGTTTGTCTGGGTAATTATCGGTACCTGGATTTTTGAACCGCCCATGTCGGGGGTGCAAACCCCCGAGGTATATCGGATTTTCTACTTTCATTGGCCATCGGCGCTGGTGACGTTTTTGGCATATGCTTTCGCGATGTATCAGGCTATCAGGTACTTGAACTCGAAAGACTTGGAATATGATTATAAATCGGCGACTGCCGCCATGCTGGGAACCATCTTTTGCGTGATGGCGACCATATCCGGTTCGGTATTCGCCAAATTCGCCTGGGGTTCTTTCTGGAATTGGGACCCGCGGGAAACGTCGATAACAATCGTGTTATTGATTTACTTGGCTTACTTTTCGCTCCGCGCGGCTGTCAATGATCCAGTCAAAAAAGCAAATCTTTCGGCAGTCTACGCAATTTTGGGATTTATAGCCGCCACGTTTGCGATATTTATCTGGCCGCGCATCACGCCGGGGTTGCATCCAGGTTCGCCGGGAGGAGCCTCTTCGGGCAAATTTATCACGATGTCAGCCACGACATTGGCGGTGATTATTCCGGCTTTGGCTGCTTTTATTATTCTATATGGATGGATTTATTCGCTGACTGTGAGAGTTTACCGCTTACAGAAAGAGGAGGAATAATATGATAACTTTGGCGCCTCTGGCCGTTTCCATGATAATTTGGGTGGGATTATGGTTGTACCTGCTTAAACTTGACCGCAAAATCAAAGAGCTGGAGAAAAATGCCAAAAAAATATAGAATATATATCGGCGTATTCGTTATCGTAATCTTCGCGGGAATCGCGTTTTGGGCGCTGAGGACGACAGCTACTCCTTATGTTGATTTCAACCGGGCGCGATTGATGAAATCCAACGTTCAAGTGCTGGGTAGGGTCAGTCATGATGATGTATCCTATGACGGCGCTGCGGGAGTATTTTCATTTTATATTACCGATGAAAACGGCGATCGGATGCTGGTCAGTTACGCCGGCACCAAACCCGGCAATTTTGAACAGGCCGAATCCGTCGTTTGCGTCGGAAAATATACCGACGGTAAATTTATAGCCAATAATATTCTGGTAAAATGCCCCTCAAAATATAATGGAACTGAAACGAAAAAACGAGGGGCGTGATGCTGACTGGGACTTATCTTATAGCGTTGGCATCAGTTGCCGCGGTACTGTCAATGATCGGTTGTTTTTTCGTGGCTCGGGGCAATCGAGCCTATCTGGCATCCTTCAAACTTTCCTACTTTCTTCTGACTGTTCTTGTCCTTATTTCTACAGTTTATCTAATATACTTGTTGATTAATGACAGATTCGAGTTCTCTTATGTTTCCAGCTATTCATCTATCGAATTACCTGCCAAGTATAAAATAACATCGCTCTGGGCCGGTCAGGAGGGGTCATTCTTGTTGTGGTTGGCTATGGCGGTATTGCTGGGTTTGTGGGTCAAGGCAAAAGCCAAAGAACAGCTAGGATGGGTGATGTTCTTTTTTATTTTGGGCCAAGTGTTTTTGTTGTCGCTTCTATTGATATCGTCGCCGTTCAGATTAAATTCGATAATTCCTTTAAATGGGCGAGGTTTAAACCCGCTATTACAAAATTATTGGATGCAAATTCATCCCCCGATTGTGTTTTTGGGATTTGCCTCGACTTTTATTCCTTTTGCGTTCGCGATGGCGGCGCTGGCAACCAATAAATATGAAAATTGGGTCAAGTTGACTTTTCCCTGGGCGATTTTATCGGTCTGTACTCTCGGAGCCGGGCTGTTCCTAGGCGGTTACTGGGCTTATGAGACTTTGGGCTGGGGCGGTTATTGGGCCTGGGACCCCGTGGAAAACGCGATACTCGTCCCCTGGTTGGCAAGCGTGGCGTTAGTTCATGGGATGATTCTCGAAAAGAAAAAAGGGACATTTCGAAAAAGCAATTTGTTTTTGGCCATTACCGTTTTTCTGATGACAATCTATGGTACTTTTTTAACACGCTCGGGAGTATTGGCCGATTTTTCGGTACATTCTTTTGTGGATTTGGGCTACACTATTTATTTGGCGTTATTCTTGACCGCGTTCGCGATTATCTCATACGGGCTTCTTATATATCGAGCGAAATCAATCGTCGCGACCGAATCCGGCAAATCTCCAATTTCACGCGAATTTACGATTTACTTGGGAATGCTATTCCTGATTTTATCGGGATTTCTCGTGCTTATAGGTATGTCGGCGCCGCTGCTGACTCGTCTTTGGGGCGAGCCTGCCGCAGTGGATATTTCATATTATATTTACACCAACTTGCCAATCGGTATCGTTCTTGGATTCGTTTTAGGGTTGATGCCACTATTATCTTGGAAAAGCGATGGCTGGCCGGAACTGCGGCGTAAACTTATCATTCCGGTTACAGCCGCCTTGATTATTGTGATTATTGGGGCAAGCTTGGGAATACGCAATGTCGCCCACATTCTTTTTCTGTACGCCGGCGGTTTTGCGCTTGTGGCGAACTTAATTCACTTTGTAGAGAGATTCAAACGCGGCGTACGCACTCTTCAATCGGATTTAGTTCATATCGGGGTTGGATTAATGCTGATTGGTGTTTTGATTTCGTCTTCGTATTCATCGCAACAAAAAATATCATTGAATCGCGGCGAAAGCAAAGAAGCTTACGGATTCGATATAAAATTCGAAAATGCCGTCCAAATCGCCTCAAATAAAACTCAAACCAATCTTAAGATATTCAAAGGCTCATCCGCGTTTGCGGCCAATCCGATATTTTTACAAAGCGAACAGGGATTGGTGAGAAATCCTTTTATTAAAAAATTCGTATTTTATGACCTATATATTTCCCCTGAAGAATTGCGGTCCAAATCTTCGGCGATGGCCGATAATTCGTATATTTTTTCCAAGGGGCAGAATCACACAATAGATGACCGCGAATTCACGTTCGACAGATTCGACATAGGCGGACATATGGGAAGTCAAACTGAGGGAATGATAATCGGAGCTGTACTAAGCGTCAAATCGCCGCATGGCGAAATTGACACGATTATTCCGCGCCAGATATTTCAGACGACGGATAAAATAGATTTAGTTCCAGCCAAAATACCCGGATCGGATAAAAGAGTATATCTAACGAAAATCGACGCGGATAAGGGAATCGTGGCGATTGGAGTGACTGTCGAAGACAATCCGGGAGAATTTCAAGATAAGGAAAACCTCATTTTAGATATATCGCTTAGGCCCATGATAAATATGGTCTGGTTGGGTCTGATACTCATAGTAATCGGTTCCGGCTGGGCGATATTCAGGCGGATTCGGGAAGTCTAAAATTCTTTAGTTTTCGATAACAGTATACTTACGAATAAATGCCGCGGCGGCGGCATTAAAATTTACGGCATATGTGAATAAACAACACATTTAATTGGTATGGTAATGATTAAAATAACATACCAAATAGACAAAATATCCCCTATCCCAGCAAGAAAACTATGACCTTTATGAGAAATTAAACGACGGCCCAAAGGCGCAAAAAGAGGCGCCTTTAAGCAATAGTATATCAACTAAAAATCACTACATCAGTTCTATTGCCATTGCCACCGCGCCGCCGCCGCCAAGGCATAACGATGCCAGACCTTTTTTCAGACCCCTGTCTTTAAGGGCATAAATCAAAGTTGCGAGTATTCTTGCTCCTGACGCTCCTATTGGATGTCCTAAAGCGATTGCGCCGCCGTTGACGTTTACTTTCGCCCAGTCCCAACCAAGTTCCTTGCCATCGGCTAAAACTTGTACCGCGAAGGCTTCATTTATTTCGATTAAATCCCAGTAATTAATGTCAACTCGCATTTTCGCCATCAGTTTTTGAATAGTTATAATCGGCGCGAAAAAAACATTTTCCGGTTCGACTGAACCGGCGACATAATCGATAATTCTGGCGATTGGCTGCAGTCCTTTGTCATTGGCGTAAGCTTCCGACGATACCACTAACGCCGCCGCTCCGTCGTTCAACCCGGGAGCATTGCCCGCCGTAACCGTTCCATCTTTTTGAAAGGCTGGTTTCAATTTGGCCAGCTTTTCTACAGTCGTATCCGGGCGAGGTCCCTGGTCGGTATCGAACATAATAGGGTCACCTTTCTGTTGGGGAACCATCACGGGAACAATTTCGCGAACAAATTTACCCTCGGCGATAGCCTTAGAGGCTTTTAATTGAGAATTGAAAGCGTACTCATCTTGCATTTCTCGGGAAATATTAGACTTTTGCGCGGTCAATTCAGCCGCATTTCCCATATGGAAATTATTGAAACTATCCCACAGTCCGTCAAAAATCATAAGGTCAACTATTTTTTTATCGCCGAATTTCAATCCGGTTCGTACCCCGGGGATTATATATGGGCAATTCGACATCGATTCCATCCCGCCGGCAACATAAAGTCGGCCTTCTCCAGCCTTTATTGACTGGGCGGCCATCATAACAGCTTTAAGCCCTGAACCGCAGACTTTGTTAATCGTGACCGCGGGAACATTGACCGGAAGACCGCCATGAATGGCCGCTTGTCGCGCCGGAGCCTGACCCGATCCAGCCTGCACAACCTGTCCCATAATAACTTCATCAACATCTCTTGTGTCTATATGGGCGCGTTCTACCGCCTCCTTGATGGCCGCTGCGCCCAGCTGAGGCGCGCTCATCGATGATAACGCCCCTTGGAATGTACCGATAGCGGTACGGCAAGCGGATAATATTACAGGTTGTCCGGCCATTGTTTCCTCCTTTTAATTATTATAACGGTTCATGTGATTTACAGCTTTAAAATTCTTTTCTATCGACTCACAGAATTATTGGTGATTCATGTTGGATTATTACAGAATACAATAAGGCGCGATGTTGATATTTGTTCAATTGCGTCCTATCCGTATATTTCAGGGTATTTATTGAATCATTTTTGTTGATTGCCCTTAATCTTTGCCAACAGCTTTTTGGGGCTTGGTGAATATTCGCCCGCGGGTTCTTGTTGAAGATATTTTTCAAGCCAAACGCCGGCTGAATCAGAATTTCCGGAATTATGAAAAATCACGCCAAGAAAATAGGCTGCCTTGGGAAG
>JAAYTW010000056.1 GCA_012517955.1 Candidatus Zixiibacteriota bacterium
ACCGAGCTATCGAAAGTGGCGACCGGCAACACGTTTTATATATTAGATGAACCCACGACTGGTTTGCATTTCGATGATATAAGGCAGCTTCTGCAGGTGCTGAATACGCTGGTGGATCGGGGTAACACGGTACTGGTAATCGAACACAACATGGATGTTATCAAGACGGCGGATTGGATTATCGATTTGGGGCCGGAGGGGGGCGATGAAGGGGGCCGAGTTATCGCGACCGGCACACCGGAGCAAATCGCCAAAGTCCCCGAAAGTTATACTGGGCGGTATTTGAAGGCGGAGTTGGGGATGGAGTAGGGGTGAAATCGTTTGACAATAAAATTATTTTAGCGTATAAATAATTGATTGGATATATATGGAAAATATAAATAAAGGAAAAAGCCCTTTTTATCCTGGCCAGCCGGTTCCCGTTGAGTTGTTTACGGGCAGAATGAATGAAATATCTCGCATTCAAAGGGCGATAAGCCAAGTAGAACAAGGAAAATTCCAGGCGATATTTTTAACCGGAGAGTATGGAATTGGGAAGAGTTCCTTAGCCGGATTTGCGCGGGCGTTAGCCGAAATCAATTATCACTTGTTCGGGATACATATATTATTAGGAAATGCAAAAACAATCGATGATATTTCGGCAAAAACAATTCAAACTGTATTACAAACACCGGCTTTTGAACCTAAAGTATTCGAGAATATTCGTAATTTTCTCGCAAGATATGTCGGCAAACAGGAATTATTTGGTTTCGGAATAAACCTCGAGGTTTTAAAAACTGATGCGCCGCAAATATCGCGGGGATATCTACCTTTTTTGAACGATATGTTATCGAAGCTTTCTGAGCAGGGCATTAAAGGCCTGATGTTGATTTTTGACGAGATTAACGGTATTGCTGATACACCGGAATTCGCTCATTTCATAAAATCGCTTGTCGATGAGAATGCTTTAAGAAAAGTGCCCGTTCCATTGTTGCTTATGTTGTGCGGTGTGGAAGAACGTCGATATGAAATGATAAAGCATCATCAATCGTTAGAAAGAATTTTCGATATAGTAGAAATTTATCCCATGAATGACTCTGAAATGACGGAATTTTATATTAAAGCTTTCGATACGCAAGGAATAAAAGTAAATGATTCCGCATTGTCATCTTTGTGTCACTATGCGCAGGGCTTCCCAAAAATAATGCATATAATAGGAGACGCCGTTTTCTGGCTTGATAAAGATAATTATATAGATGACTATGATGCTTTGAATGGAATTTTAACTGCCGCGGAAGAAATAGGAAAAAAATTCGTCGATCATCAGGTTTATAGCGAATTGCATAGCAAGGATTATCATTCAATACTCGGCAAGATCGGCCGCCAGTGCACCGACCTTTCATTTAATAAGAAGGATTTAGAATCGGGGTTAACGATTGCCGAAAAGAAAAAATTCAATAATTTCCTTCAACGGATGAAAAAACTTAAAGCGTTAAAATCAGGTAATCAAAGAGGCGAGTATGTATTTCTTAATCGACTTGTGCCCTTATATATATTTTTAAAAACAGCCAAAATTGAATTGCCCAAGTAAGTATTATTTAAGTTCTTACCAACGTAAATAGTATAACCTAATTTGAAATAATATAATCCTCCCATGACCGAGAATAAATCTTCTACGAAAAACATCCTTGCCTTCCTTGGCTTGAAACGGGATTTTGGGCTGCTTTTGGCGATGGTGGTGCTAATCGGGATGGGGGAACGAATCGGGTCGCGGTATATCCCAAAGTATATCGAAGTGCTCGGCGCGGGCGCGATTATCATAGGGATTTATGGCGGCCTGGAAAACCTTCTGGGGGCGCTCTGGGCGTTACCCGGCGGAATTTTGGCCGACAAATTAGGCACGAAAAAATCGCTGGCGATATTCAATCTAATCGCGATAATCGGATATTTGATAGTGGTGCTGATACCATCCTGGCCGGCGGTGATGGTGGCCGCGATATTTTTCATGGCCTGGTCGGCGATATCGCTTCCGGCGACAATGAGCCTGTTGGCAAGTGTGCTGCCGAAATCGAAGCGGGCGATGGGGGTGTCGATGCACTCGATAATCAGACGTATTCCGATGGGGGCCGGGCCGGTTATCGGCGGGGCGTTAATCGCGGCTTATGGATTGATTGGCGGCGTACGGATAGCGTTTGGCGTGGCAATCGTACTGGCGATAGTCTCGTTGTGGCTTCAACAGAAAATGGCGGCCTCGGAGATATCCAAATACGAACCGATGCATCTGCTAAAATTCTGGAATCAAGCGAAACCGGGATTGAAACGATTACTGGTATCGGATATCTTAATCAGATTTTGCGAACAAATTCCCTATGCGTTTGTGGTTATCTGGGTGATGGATATTTTGCGGAAACCGGCGATTGAATTTGGCTGGCTGACCGCGGTCGAGATGGGGACGGCGATGCTTCTGTATATTCCGGTGGCTTATTTTTCGGATAAAGCGGAACGCAAGCCGTTCGTGCTAATTACGTTTGTATTTTTCACGTTGTTTCCGGCGGTGCTGTATTTTTCAACCACCACGGCGATGCTGGCGTTTGCGTTTTTTATCCGCGGCCTGAAAGAATTCGGTGAACCCACGCGCAAAGCGCTGATTGTCGATTTGGCTATTCCGGAGGCCAAAGCGCGTACGGTAGGGTACTATTATTTTATTCGGGATACGATTGTTTCATTGGCGGGATTGCTGGGGGGAATACTCTGGAAGATTAATCCATCGTATAATTTATGGGCGGCGTTTGGGTTTGGCGTATTAGGAACGGCTTATTTCGGGTTTTTCGGCAAAGGGACAGAGTTGCGGGAAAGGTGATTATCGGCTTGCCTGAATATTTTATGTAAAGGATACTAATCCTCAATATAAATAGGGGCGAAACCTATTTTTATTCCTAATACTTAATTGATGGGGCGGTTCACAAACTCCCATACGCGAAGACCGTTGTTCATAACGGATATGTGTTACATCCTTGGTTATTAGCCTCATTATTCAAAAAACTAAAAGGAGATGGCCCTTCGTTTCGATATCGAGAGATTAATTCTGGGGGCGGTTGCTGATATTGGCCGCCGCCTGTAAACCCTCGGCGACCTCAGGGATAATACCCTTGCGGACATAAATGGGGCGCATCGATTTACGCAATTGGGGCAGGCTTTTCAAAAAAATTATGGCTCCGATAATGCAAGTAATTCCGCCGAAAGCTACGGTTGCAGGCGTGCCTATTTTACTGGCAAGACTTCCTGCCAAAAAACT